>NZ_LWMT01000295.1 GCF_001639265.1 Methanobrevibacter filiformis | reverse complement strand
TTAGATTTAAAAATTTTTTTTCACAGGAGGTTTTTAGACAATAATTAAACATGTAAATAGTATTTATTAACATGAATACTAAAACATTGAAAAATAAAATGACAAGAGGTAAAATTTTGACACAAACATTCTGCTCGTTCTGGAGGAGCTTTTTACAATGATGGCAACAATTCAAGTATAACTAATACTAATTTTGTTAATAATTCTGCTAATAGTACTTATGGTTATGGTGGTGCTATTTATAGTGCTGGTGATAATTTTACTATTTTGGGTAATGTTAGCTTTGTTAATAATTCTGCTAGGGGTAATTCTAGTGCTGCTTATGGTGGGGCTATTTATAGTTATGGTAGTAATCTTACTATTTTGGGTAATGTTAGCTTTGTGAATAATTCTGCTAATGGTACTACTTATGGTTTTGGTGGGGCTATTTATAGTTCTGGTAGTAATCTTACTATTTTGGGTAATGTTAGCTTTGTGAATAATTCTGCTAATGGTACTACTTATGGTTATGGTGGTGCTATTTCTAATTATGCTGCTAATTTTACTATTTTGGGTAATGTTAGTTTTGTTAATAATTCTGCTGATGGTACTACTTATGGTTATGGTGGTGCTATTTATAATTCTGCTACTAATTTTACTATTTTGGGTAATGTTAGTTTTGTTAATAATAAGGCTATTAGTCCTAATAATGGGCATGGCGGTGCTATTTATAATAATAATGGTCGATATTCTAATATAACTAATGCAACTTTTATTAATAACTTTGCAAGCAATAATGGTAGTGCTATTTATGATTATTATGATACTAATTCAACTATAAGTGAATCAAACTTTATTAACAATTCAGGATCTATTGGAGGAGCAATATATGTTATTCGGAGTAATAATGTTTCTATAGTCAGTTCTAACTTTGTAAATAATACTGCTACCTATGGTGGGGCAATAGCTACTAACAACACAAACCTTACACTGGAATATAATCGTATATATAACAATACTAATCAAGGTCAATTGTATCTTTTCAATTCAACTGTTAATGCAAGTTATAATTGGTGGGGTAATAATACAAATCCACTTACTTATTCTGTTAAAATTAATGGGACTGGAACAACAGTTAATTTAACAAATTATTTTGTGGTTAATATTACATTAATTGATGTAGATGTAGGAAATAGTCTTCTTATATTTAATTATACAATGAGTCTTAATACAACTAATGGATCTGATAATGCTCTTCCTGAGTTTAATGGAACAATAGATCGTAATGGTGGATTTGGAGAATTTATATTTTCTGCTAATTTATCTGCTAATTTATCAGTACCATTTAATCCATATATAAATACTACTGCAACAGCTAGAATAGATAATTTCACAAAAATATTCAACATAAATGCTTCTAAACTTCCGAATGTATATGTTAATGCAACAGGAGGATCAGATAGTAATAATGGGTCAAATTGGACTAGTGCCGTTAAATCAATAGAAAATGCATTAGAAATAGTACAAAATGGTGGAACAATACACATAGCAGGAAACAACTACAATAATACTAATGGAATAGGAAAAAACAATACTAATTTAACTATAAATAAGAACATAACTCTCCTTGGTCATACAGTACTAAGTGGAGAAATAATATTAGATGCACTTAATAATGGGAGAATATTCCTTATTAACGATGGTTTAAATGTTACATTAATCAATTTAACTTTTGCAAATGGTAACATCACTGGTACTACTAATAATGGTGGTGCTATTTACAGCAATGGTTCTAAAATCATAATAACGGGCTCTAAATTCATAAATAACACTGCTCAAAATGGTGGAGCAATTTACAGCAACAATGGAACTAATTTCATTATAAATGAAAATACTAGTTTTATTAATAATACTGCTAGGACTAATAATGGTGGTGCTATTTATAATAATAGAAGTAATTTTAGTGTGAGTAATTCTAGTTTTATTGGTAATAATGCTGCTCGTTATGGCGGTGCTATTTCTAATTATGATAATTTTAGTGTGAGTAATTCTAGTTTTATTGGTAATACTGCTAGTACTAATAGTGGTGCTATTTCTAATAATGGTAATTTTAGTGTGAGTAATTCTAGTTTTATTGGTAATACTGCTAGTAGTAGTGGTGGTGCTATTTCTAGTAATGGTAATTTTAGTGTGAGTAATTCTAGTTTTATTGGTAATACTGCTAGTAGTAGTGGTGGTGCTATTTCTAGTAATGGTAATTTTAGTGTGAGTAATTCTAGTTTTATTGGTAATAATGCTAGTAATTATGGTGGTGCTATTTGTAATTATGGTAATTTTAGTGTGAGTAATTCTAGTTTTATTGATAATAATGCTAGTTATGGTGGTGCTATTTATACATTAAATAACCAGACTTTTATTAATAATAATTCATTTGATGGTAATAATGGTGTTTTAGGAATTGGGTTCAATGATTCAAATATTAATTTAAATAGCTATCTAATAAGTAATAATATTATAATTAATAATGATATTGTTTTACTTGTTGATGGTTCTAGAAATAATATTTCTAATGGTTCAATAATTGGAAATAATAACAAAAGAGGAATATTTGTAAATGGACAAAATAATACTTTCTCTAACATTACAATAGCTAATTTAAAAGTTAGTTTGACTTTTAATTCTTCTAATCATAATAATGTTTTCACTAATGGAACATTAAGAGGAAGTGATGTAGGAGTAATAATGGATGGTTTCAATGATACTATAATAAGCACTACAATTGTGAATAATACAATAGTAGGTGTAAACATTACTGGGTCTAATAACACCTTAAATTACAATAGAATTTATCAAAATGCTTTAGATATGATAAACTCAGGAAATAATACTAATGCAAACTTTAATTGGTGGGGAAAAAATAATATCACTGGTCACTACACTAACTCTGGTTTGAATTTAAATATTAGCTATTGGTATGTATTACAACTTTCACTTAACTCCACATTTAATACAACTGTAAATGCAACAAGAAATTACACAAAAAACACTCAAGCAACCTTATCTTACAAATTAACATTGAATAATTTAACTACCAATATTACTAATACTCCAAGTTTATTACCTTACTTCACAGTAGAAGTATTACTTAGAAACAGTACTAATACTGTTAATAGTATTACTGGTGATATAAGAAACTTAGCATTCTCTCAAGTTCTAATGTTAACTAATAATAATCTTCAAGCATCAATCAATGCTCTAGCAGATGATGAGGACATTGTTCTTATTCTTGATAATGGAACTAATGTTAATCTCACTATTCATAAAGTTGCAAATGTAGGCAATGTTTCAAATAATGGTACTATTAACTTCACAATAACTATAACAAACATTGGAAATGATTTCGCATCTAATGTTACTTTCACTGATTTACTTAATAATAGTTTTAAACTTCTAAACACAACTGGAGGCTCATACAATAACACAACAGGTCTTTGGACTATTGGGGATATTGGACCTGGAGTAACTGTAACACTACACATGATTGTTCAGGCTATTAAATCAGGAACAATAAACAACACTGCAGGTAATCTAACAGCTATTGAAACACTTGTTAATCCAAATATAAACTCCACAGTAACAATCAATGTCACACCAGCAGTTAATTTAAACATTACTAAAGTATCTAATGTGACTGGTTTTAATACAGTTCATGTAGGGGATCATGTTAACTACACAATAACAGTTAAAAATAATGGTTTAGATAATGGAACAAATGTATGTGTATATGATATATTAGGTTCTAAATTAACCTACTTTAATCACACCTCTTCAAGAGGAACCTATGATAATAACACTGGTTTATGGAATATTGGGGCATTAAACGTTAATCAAACGGTTACACTTGAAATTGAAGTGATAATAGCTAGTCCTGGAACAATAGAAAACATTGCAAATGTAACAGCAAATGAAATAATCCTTAATGGAAGTAACACCAACACAAGCACAACAATCCATGTAGATCCTTTAAACAGTACTTTAACTATTAATCCTGTTACAAATACTAAGGTGAATAGCAATGTTAGTATTAATGGTACTTTATTAGATGAAAAAGGTGATCCTATAACTGGAGTTATTATTAATTTAACTGTTAATAATGTTTCTTATAGTGCTACTACGGGTGTAAGTGGTAATTGGAATATTGTCTATCATGTAGGTTCGGCTGGTGTTATTAATGTTGTTGCTGAGTTTGTTGGTAATGCTAATTACATTGCTTCTGCTAACGCAACTCATTTCAATGCTTTGGCTTTAAACAGTACTTTAGTTATTAATCCTGTTACAAATACTAAGGTGAATAGTAATGTTAGTATTAATGGAACTTTATTAGATGAGAATGGTGTTCCGATTAGTGGTGTTATTATTAATTTAACTGTTAATAATGTTTCTTATAGTGCTACTACGGGTGTAAGTGGTAATTGGAATATTATCTATCATGTAGGTTCGGCTGGTGTTATTAATGTTGTTGCTGAGTTCATAGGTAATGCTAATTTCACTACTTCTGCTAATGCAACTCATTTCAATGCTTTGGCTTTAAACAGTACTTTAATTATTCATCATATTGTGAATACTAAGGTGAATAGCAATGTTAGTATTAATGGAACTTTGTTAGATGAGAATGGTGTTCCGATTGGTGGTGTTACTGTTGTTGTGACTGTTAATGGTGTTAATTATAGTGCTACTACTAATGCAGCTGGTAATTGGAATATTATTCATCATGTGGTTTCGACTGGTGGTATTAATGTTGTTGCTGAGTTTGCTGGTAATGTTAATTACATTGCTTCTGCTAATACTAGTTATTTGGATGGTTTGGCTTTAAACAGTACTTTAGTTATTAATCCTATTGCAGATACTAAGGTGAATAGTAGTGTTAGTATTAATGGTAGTTTGTTAGATGAAAAGGATGCTCCAATCAGTGGTGTTACTGTTGTTGTGACTGTTAATGGTGTTAATTATAATGTTATTACTGATGCTAGTGGTAAGTGGGGTATTACTTATCTTGTTAATTCAAAAGAATTAGTCAATGTTGTTGCTGAGTTTGTTGGTAATAGTAATTACACTGCTGCTGCTAATACTACTTATTTCAATGGAGAAACTTTAAAAAGTACTTTAGTTATTAATCCTATCTTAGATACTAAGGTGAATAGTAGTGTTAATATTAATGGTAGTCTCTTTGATGAGAATGGTGTTCTGATTAGTGGTGTTACTGTTGTTGTGACTGTTAATGGTGTTAATTATAATGTTATTACTGATGCTAATGGTAAGTGGGGTATTATTTATCTTGTTAACTCAAATGGACTATTTAATGTTGTTGCTGAGTTCATTGGCAATATTAATCATACTGCTGCTGTAAATAGTACTAGTTTTAATGGAGTTTCTTTAAGTAGTAATTTGGTTATTAATCCTGTTCCTGATACTAAGGTGAATATTAGTGTTAGTATTAATGGTACTTTATTGGATGATGGTAATAAGGCTATTAGTAATGCACACCTTGTTGTGACTGTTAATGGTGTTAATTATAATGCTACTACTGATTCATATGGTAAGTGGAATATTACCTATATTGTTAAGTCATCTGGGAATATTAATGTTGTTGCTGAGTTTACTGGTAATACTAAGTATGCTGCTGCTGTAAATAGTACTAGTTTTAATGGAGTTTCTTTAAGTAGTAATTTGGTTATTAATCCTGTTCCTGATACTAAGGTGAATAGTAGTGTTAGTATTAATGGTACTTTATTAGATGATGGTAATAAGGCTATTAGTAATGTATGGGTTGTTGTGACTGTTGATGGTGTTAATTATAATGTTACTACGGGTGTAAGTGGTAAGTGGAATATTACTTATATTGTTAAGTCATCTGGGAGTATTAATGTTGTTGCTGAGTTTACTGGTAATACTAATTATGCTGCTGCTGTAAATAGCACTAATTTTAATGGAGTGTCTTTAAACAGTACATTAGTCATTAATCCTATTACAAGTGCTAAGATGAATAGTAGTGTTGGTATTAACGGTACATTGTTAGATGAGAGTAATAAGGCTATTAGTAATGTATGGGTTGTTGTAACTGTTAATGGTGTTAATTATAATGCTACTACGGGTGTAAGTGGTAAGTGGAATATTAATTATGCTGTTAATTCAACTGGTCTCATTAATGTTGTTGCTGTCTTTGATGGCAATGATAAGTATGTTAGTGCTACTAACAGCACTACTTTTATTGTGCATAACAATGTTAATATAAGTATTATTAAAATAGCTAGCATTAACGGAATTAATAATAGTGCTAAGGCTCATATTGGAGATACTGTAATTTATACCATTAATGTGGTGAATAATGGTGCTACTGATGCCACTGATGCCACTGATGCCACTGGAGTTCTTGTAACTGAAATAATTGATAATACTAAGTTGAAATTTAATAAAGCATCTGTAACACAAGGTTCTTATAATAATACTAATGGGTTATGGAGTATTGGTAAGCTTACAGCTGGTAAAACCGCAACACTCACAATCAATGTTACTATAATAGCTATAGGTAACATCAGTAATTCTGCTAATGTTTCAGTGAGTGAGAATAATATCAACAGTAACAATAAAACTACAGTCAATATAAGTGTTAATGATGTTAATATTAGTATGATTATGGTTTCTAATGTCACTGAGGAAAATAATCCTCATTATGGTGATGTAGTGACCTATAAAATCATAATTACTAATAATGGCATAACTGATGGTCATGGTGTTAATATCACTGATATATTAGGAGGTAAATTAAAATTTATCAACTACTCTACTACTGATGGAAGTATTTATGATAAAAATACTGGTCTCTGGTTTATTGGCACTTTAAAAGCAGGAAATAATGTAACACTAACAATTACTGCTAAAATTAATGATATAGGTGAAATAGAAAATATTGCTAAAATTAATACAAATGAATCAAATATTAATAATAAAACAAATGATGGTATCAAATTCACAGTTAATGATGTAAACTTAACCATAGTTAAAACTAGTAATATCACAGGAAACCCACTAGTTGAAGATTACATTACATACACAATTAAAATAACTAACCATGGTCTAACTACAGCTTCCAATTTCAATGTATTGGAAAAACTAAACTCTAAATTACAATTCATTAGCTATTCATCTAACATGGGAACCTATGATCATATATCAGGCTCATGGAACATATCCACTTTAAGTAGTGGAAAAACAGCTACACTAACAATTAATGCAAAAATAATTGATGTAGGAACCATAGAAAATACTGCTACAATTAACACTAATAATAATAATAATAATAATATTGGAAATAATAATAGTTCAACAAATATTATTTCAGAAGCAATTCCAAGCCAAATTAATACATTAAATGTAATAGCGACTGTTGATAATTCTTTTAAACTTGAATCCACTTTAAAAGACAATAAGGGTAGACCTATTGCAGATAAAGAGGTTAAATTCTATGTTAATGGAAAACTCATTGGAACAGCTAAGACTGATGTAAAAGGTGTAGCTTACTTCAGATACACTCCAACAAAAACAGGTACACTAACTTACACCTCATCATTCACTGATCCTACAGGTATTTACACTGATTCAACATCATCAAAATCCATTATAACTGTAACTAAAGATGAAATCACTTTAACTACTATTTTACCAACTGGATATCTTGGAGATAAAAAAACAATAAACATCAAAGCTACCAATAGCGAAGGTAAATCACTTCCAAACAAAAGATTCACAGTCTACATAAACGGTAAAAAAATAGGTAATTACAAAACTAATAGTAAAGGAGAATTTACTATAAAAACCACACTTAAATATTCCAATAAACTACAAATCAAGTTCGCTGGAGACAGTAAATACAATAAATTGTCTAAAACCTACACATACACTGCTAAATCTAAAAAAGGAAAAACAATCACCACTATCTATTATGCTAAAACTATCTATGACAAAGCCACAACATTAAAAGCTAAATTAACTAATCTCAAAGGAAAAGCATTAGCTGATAAATACATTAAATTCTATGTTGCAGGAAAATATGTTGGAAAAGCTAAAACAAATAAAAAAGGAATAGCTATCTTAAAATACACTCCTAAAAAGAAAAAATAAAATCATATTTTAAACCAATTTATTTCATTTTTAATTTTTTTGATTGTCCTAAAATTCTTAATAGTTTTTAATATAATAAAAATTAAATCTTTAAAAATTCTTATTTTAATTAAATACATGTTAATATTAATTAAAATAGATTTTTATCAAATCTTAATATTTGATTTTATAATATAAATGCTTACAAATACATAAATTAACTTATTTGAGTAATTTAAAAATTTGCATTTTCAAATTGTTTCACAGTCAATATTTATATTAGATTTAAATAGGGGATGTCCCATAATTCTATAAGTCGTTGAAAATCTATTTAATTAATTTTTAAGCATTTTAACTAAATATATACTAAAACAAAGTTATTTTAATCATTTTTAAATATAATATGTTTTCATGATATTTAGAATTTTTGTCACTTTCTATGTAGAATTTATAAAAATATATTGATAAACTGGATTAGAATAGCTAAAATTCAATTTATATAACTAATTAAATATCTATATAATTAATTTATCCGCAAGATAAGGCTCTTAAAATACTTATTTAAGAAAATAAGTCTTAACTAATTATCTATTGAATTATGGGACATCCCCAGTTAAATACGAAAAATTTGAAGATAATTTTTATTATTATTTTATTTTAAAAAAATTTTTTTCCATTATAATAGATTGGTTTATAATTAGTATTACCTTTCTTATCCTCTAAATGTATCTTCCATAAAGAGACTTTAGGACTCCATACTACTTTATATGGTGTATATTTTGTAGAACTAGAATTTTTATATAAATAATCATAAACTCCCACAAAAACATCTACCTTATCTTTTCCAAGATGTTTAGGAAGCTTTGCATAATAAACAACAGCATTAATTGCTTTATATTTTGATTTAATTTTTAAATCAACAGTTGTATAATCAGTGAAACCACCAGAAGGAGTTATTTTTGCCTCTAAAGTGTTATAATAAACTTTTTTAGTTTTCCTATTCATTTTCTTTATTTTAGCTTTTTTGATTATAATATGATTACCACTCATTATTTCTCCATTAAAAACACTAATTTCATTACCTCGATAATAGGTGTTAATTTCACTATTATAAACTATTTTACTAGTATACATATCTTCTTTAAACTTTACTGTTATTTTATAAACTTTAGTTGCTTCAACACAACTAATACTAGTAGCAAAAACTAATGTTAGTATTGTTATTATTAATATAATTTTTTTAAGCATAATATCTCCTATAATTATATACTTATCAAATTTTTGATCATACTTTCAATAAATTACTTAAACAATGTTTATCATTAAGAAAGATGAACCATTATACAAAAGAATTAATCATTAAAAAGATTTATCCAATTTACATTATATAAATCTTTCTTATTGATTTTTGAATGATTTATATAATTGGTAGACACAATTATTTAACTTAATCTATGTATTACAATTTCTATTTTTATTAATAAAAATATTTAAATATCATCTTTAAGTTACATAAGATTGTATTGTTAATTAACTCATAATTTGTAATCTATTATTCATAAAATAATTAAGATTATTTATTTAAAACTTATTATTTATTCAATTAAATCTTATTCTTTAATCATGTATATTTATATTTAATAACCTTAGTTAGGTAATATTATGAACCAAAAACCTATGGACGAAGATGAAATTTTTAAAAAGCTAAAAGAATTTAAGTATATGGATATGGATTATTCATCTGGGAGAATATTAGGATCTATGTGTACTGCGGTTCATCCAATAGCTAAAGAAGTATATTCTGATTTTCTAGAATCTAATCTAGGAGATCCTGGATTGTTTAAAGGGACAAAAGCTATTGAAGATGAAGTTATAAAAGAAATAGGTTCATTTTTATCTTTAGATGTTCCTTATGGTAATGTTGTAACTGGAGGAACTGAAGCAAACTTAATGGCATTACATTCTGCTTATAAAATAGCTATTTCTAAGGGTAAAATAGCTAAAACTGATATTCCTGAAGTTATTGTTCCAAAATCAGCTCATTTTTCATTTAAAAAAGCATCTGAGATTATGAGGTTTAAATTAATTGAAGCAAATTTAGATAAAAATTATAAAGTCGATATTGAGGATGTTAAATCTAATTTAAGTTCAAACACAATAGCTATTGTAGGAGTCGCAGGAACAACTGAACTTGGAATGATTGATCCTATTGAAGAATTATCTGAAATAGCTATTAAAAATGACATTTATTTACATGTTGATGCTGCTTTTGGAGGTTTTTTAATTCCTTTTTTAAAGGATTTACGTTATGAATTACCTAACTTTGATTTTTCAATTCCTGGAGTTTCTTCAATCACAATTGATCCTCATAAAATGGGTATTGCTCCAATTCCTTCTGGATGTATAATTTATCGTGAAAAAAAGTATTTAGATGTAATAGCTGTTGATTCACCTTATCTTACAAGTAAAAAACAATCAACTATTGTTGGAACTCGTCTTGGAGCACCATCGGCTGCTACATGGGCTATGATGAATCATATTGGTCGTGATGGTTATGGTGAACTTGCTAATGAATGTATGATTAACACAAATTACTTTGCTGATGCTTTATTTAAAGAAGGTTTTAATGTTATTGTAAAACCTGAGTTAAACATTGTTGCTTTTAATCATCCTAAAATAGAAACTGAAAAATTAGAAATTCTTCTTAAAAATAATGGATGGATGGTTTCAACTGCATCTTATCCAAAAGCTATTAGAATTGTTGTAATGGGTCACATACGCCATACACATTTAATGGATTTAATATCAGACTTACGTAAAATTAGAGAAAGTCTTTATATTTAAGTATACTGATTTCGAAAATTAAGTACACTAATTAAGTACACTGATTTCGAAAAAATAAAAAATTTTTTCAAAATCTCCTTTTTAATTCACTGATTTCGAAAAAATAAAAAATTTTTTCAAAATCTCCTTTTTAATTCACTGATTTCGAAAAAATAAAAAATTTTTTCAAAATCTCCTTTTAAGTACTTAAATGATCAATGCATATAATTAAACATTTTATACAATGAAGAAATTAAAAACGCCAACTACAGATGCTAAAATTAAAGAATTAGATGTAGGAGACAAGTTACTTCTATCCGGAACTATTTTTACAGGTCGTGATGCTGTTCTCCCAAAATTAGTTAGTTTAATTGAAAATCAAACAAATTCTCTACCTTTTTCATTAAATGGCATAGCTATTATGCACACAGCAGTAAGTGATGCTGGAATAGCTCCAACAACCAGTAATAAGGAAGAAATAGAATCTACAATTCCAATATTATCAAAAGAAGGAGTTAAAATCCATATTGGGAAAGGAAAGCTATCTAAATCTTCAGTTGAATCACTTAAAATAGCTAATTCTATTTTTGTTGTTACTCCTCCAGTTGCTGCTCTTTTATCAAGTAGCATAAAATCAAAAAAAGTAGTTGCATTTAAAGAAGAAGGTATGGAGGCTATTTTCAAGTTAGAAGTTGAAAACATTCCAGGGATTGTAGCTATTTCTAAGGGGAAATCTATTTTTGAATGATTTATAATCAAATAGCTATATTTTTAGTGTAAAATAAATAGTAATTATAAAATAAGCAAAATAAAAATGATTCACTAACCCTTTCTGTTCATAATGTAAATCATGAATAACTCATAATTTAAGTGTTTATATCTAATTATTAAACAATATATCTCTTTTCAGGCTATTTAATCTTTTTTGGGGGTGAATATGTATGATTAGGATAACATTTTATGTTTTGTAAGATAATATATTTTTAAGGGGTTAGTGTAATCACAATTTATATATTCAATACTAAGTTTTATATATATTTTACTATTCTAATTATTCTAATTTCTTAAAAATGTAAGGATGTTACAATTTGTAACCAACTGAAATTAAAATCCTTGGATGGAAAATTTTATAACTCAAAGTTGTTAGATGAAAAATAGTTTAGATGAATGGATTAAAAAAGACCTCGTTATTTCAGTAAATTTTTTATCAACCCTAATTTTTCTTATTTTCATTGTTAATATTAACAGTTTTCCCATGTGCTAATGGAACAACTTCTAAAACAGGATTTTCAAATTTTAAATCAAATTCACTTCCATCCATTAACATATGCTGAAATACTCCAAGTGATGATACTTCAGAGTGAGGTTGAGATGTAATTGAAACATTCCAAGTTGCATTTTTATAAACCTCAATTTGGACTTTTGATCCTCCAACTACAATTAGTTTATCCTTATTAGAGGCTTTAATTTCATCTATTACTTTTGGAACTTGTGAACCATACATTGTAAGGTGAATTACTTCTCCTCCCTCATTTTTCCATTGGTCAATGAGATTCATTGGGTTTTTTTTGTATTCTATTTCAAAAGAACCTCCCCATCTATTGGATGTGTCTTGGACATTTTCTATTAATTTATTATCTTTATCTCCACTAAGATAAACTTTGGAAGCTCCAAATGCTCGAGCTGTTAGGCAAACATGGGTTGTAATTCTCGTATCTCTTACAAAACGATGATCTAGTCGTAAAACATTAATTTTCATATAATCACATAGTATAATTTTAATTTAAATTAAATTAATAGCTATTATCATTAATACAAATGAAATCATTCTTCCTATTTCATTAGAGGCTCCAAGCACATCCCCTGTAGCTATTTTAAATTGTTTTTTACTAATGTATGCAACTATTCCTCCTCCGAGCATTCCTCCAAGAATTCCAAAGACTCCAGCATAGCTTAAAATTAAGTAGGATATAATTGCAGTTATTAAAATAGCTATTAAATATTTAAAAACACTCATATTTTCAATAAAGAATTTTCCTGTTCCATCAACTCCAGGTTTAGAACTTAATGCACAGGTTATAAGACCAATTTTTCCTGAGATTTCTCCTATTAAAATAGCTCCAAATAATTTAAGTGTTAATATTGAGTCAATAGCTCCAATACTAATGAATCCAACAATAATAAGTAATGCTACTGCACCAGTTCCAATCATAGGATCTCTCATAATAGCTATTTTTCTTTCAGGGCTTCCATGTGCCATTACAGCATCTCCGAAATCCATTAGACCATCTAAATGATGAAATCCATTAAATAATAAATAAAAACTGTAAATTAGAATTGCAGAAAGCAGTGGAGATAGTTTTAAGATTTCTATTGTAAAATAGCTAATTATTAAACCTATTATTCCAACCCCACCACTTATAAATGGCCAAAACCATGTGAATTTAGCCATGTCTTCTATTCTTGTGTGAAAATTAAGTGGTAATATTGTTGAAAAGGTTATAAGTCCTGTTATTGAACTTAAAATTGATGATTTCTCTTTAAAATAATCATCCTTTTTTTTATCTTTTTCCATTTAAATTCCACCTTTATTTTTTTTAATATTTTATTTTGGTTCAAATATCTTAGACATGGATCCAGCTACTAAACCTGCGAATATATCATCTACCATTGGTCCAAGTTCTGATAGAATTCCTGGTTTTAGTTCATCGTACCTTTTAAAGTTAAATGTTGCTTTTGTTCCAGCTATTTGATTTGCAATAGCTATTCCAAGAACTTCATCTGTGTACAAATAGGCAGGATCATCTTCTATATTAACTTCTCTTATTCTCTTGTTTTGGAAGTCTTCTTCGCATCTAATGGCTGACATCAGTAATGCAATAACATTAATATCTTCTAGGGATCTTAATAATTGTTTTTTAAGTTTGTCTCTTATTTCTTGTGTTTCTTCAACCCCTACACATAGTTCCATTCCAGCGTCTACTAATTCATCTAAGCTTATTCCTTCTGCAAAGATATAATCAAGTATTCCAAAGTTAATATCATAATTTTCTAAAAAATTTTTACAACTTAAAACCATAGTTGTTGCAATTTCTTTCTGAATATTCTCGATTTTTGTCTTACCTTTTTCTGGAAGAAGTGATTTATTTAAAAGGTGGTTTATGTTATTGGTGTCACTTCCAATGAGACTTTTTGCTATAGGGCAAGCTATTATTAAAAACTCATTATTATTAATTGTTTCATCTATATGCTCTGGTAACTTCTTGTATTTAAAGTATGTGATTTTAGATTCAATAGCTATTTTATGAAATTTAATAAGTTCTTCAATGGATAATGTTTCATTTATAATTATAATTTGCCCTAAATCTATTTTACTACTATTTAATCCATTTGTATTATTTGAAACCTTTAATTTTTTAGTTATATTCACATTTTGGTTTGTTGTATCTGGAAAATTAATTATACTTAAGTTTTCTGAGTGTTCCACGAAATAATCTGATGTTTTAAAGATATCTGCAATATATGTTCCGTTTATCCTTTTGTTTTTCTCACATAACTTATTAATCTCATTTTTGTAGCTATTCAAATCCATTTTATCAAGTTCGTTTTGCTCGTCTGAGAAAATAACTATATTTTTTACAAGATCAATTCCATTTGAGATACTTAAATCACTCATTGTAAAGAAATACCCAGGATTGGTTATATAAAATACTTTTGAATCCCCATAATATTGGATATTGTTAAAAAGTTCATTGTCTTCATTTTTTCCTTTATATATGTTCAATTTAATCCCTCTTTACAATCCAATTATTAAATCTTCAATTTTTCATTTAAGTTTGTTTTTTCATTTAAGTTGAGATATTATTTATTACTTTTAAGATATTTAAATAACTTCTATTAGTAATTAATAATTATATAAATATCTTAATTAATACTTATAAATATCAAAATTCATATAGTTTAATATAATTTCATATAATTTTATTAACTTTTTTAATATTAATTTTTAATAGTAACATTTTTAATATTAATAATATCATTGATTATTGGAGTAAAAATAATGGTTCTTATTATTGATCCTCAAAATTCAGGAATAGCTGGAAATATGCTTGTAGGAGCGTTTATTGACTTAGGAGCTAATGCAAAAGATGTTATAAATTTCATGAAATACGTTACAAAGGAGTTTAATGATATAGAAGTTACATCATCTAATGTAAATAAAAAAGGGTTAAATTCCACATATCTTGAGGTTTTAGTAAATTCCAATAATAATGGGAATAATATTAATAATAATATTAATAGTAATACTAATAACAACAATATTAATAATATTGATAGTAATACTGATAATAACAACAATATTAATATTAATAGTACTAATTATATTGATAGTAATACTAATAATAATATTAATAGTAATAATAACAATAATAATATTTCATGTACAATTTCATCTCCAATAACTTACAATGAATTAATAGCTAAAATAGATGAAATTAAAGAGTCTATTTGTGATAATAACTATTTTAAATTGAATTTTGATATTTTTAAAGTTGCAAAGAATGTTTTTAAACGAATAGCTATTGGTGAAAGTAAAGTTCATGGTAAAAGTCTTGATGAAGTTCATTTTCATGAAGTTGGTGAAGCTGATGCGGTTGCTGATGTTTTTGGATCATTATTTGCTTTTTATTCGCTTGGATTAAGTAAAGAGACAGTGGTTGGACTTCCAATTGCATTAGGTGGTGGAGTAATTAAAAGTGTTCATGGGCAAATTCCAATTCCTGCTCCAGCAACTTTAGAGATTTTAAAAGGAGCTAATTGTTTTGGAGGACCAGTTGATAGTGAACTCGCAACACCAACAGGATCTGCATTGTATATGGAATTATGTGATGAATTTAGCCAATTTCAGCCAATGATTAAACCAAAAAAAATTGCCTATGGTGCAGGTAAAAAAGATTTTAATCATCCTAATGTTTTGAGATTGATACAAGCTGATTCTTTAATCGATACTCAAAAAATTGATGTAATTGAAACAAATGTTGATCATATCAGTGGAGAAACCTTAGGTTTTATATACAATAAATTATTTGAAGCTGGAGCAAGAGATGTAACAATAACTCCAACAATAATGAAAAAAAACCGACCAGCTCACATAGTCAAAGTAATATCTAAAAAAAATAGCACTGAATCCATATTAAATGTCTTATTTAAAGAACTTGGAACTCTTGGAATAAGAATTTCTCAAGAAACTCATAGAGGAATAACTAGTCGAAAATTTGAAACTATTAGAATAAACTTTAATAGCTATTTAAATAATATTAATACTAACACTAGCATTATTACTAATAATAATACTAATAATAGCAATATTAATACTAATAATACTAGTAATAATACTAACACTAGCATTAATACTAATAATACTAGTAATAATACTAATAATAATATTAATATTTATTATGTAAAATTTAAAATAGCTTATTTAAATAATGAATTAATTTCAGCTAGAGCTGAATTTGAAGATATTAAAAAAATAGCTATTGAGTTGGATATTCCATTAAAAGAAGTAAATAAAATAGTGGATTTAGAATTTAAAAAATTAATGGACTTAAAGAAGTAATAGGAGTTTTATTAAATGGAAAAAAATAAAAAAGCGATAGCTGTTTTATCTGGAGGATTAGATTCTGTTGTTGCAAGTTCTGTTTATGTTAAAGATTATGATATTCATGCTATAACTTTTGATTATGGTCAAAAAAGTGTAAAATATGAAATTAAGGCATCTAAAAGAGTTTGTGAAACATTAGGTTTTAAACATACAATAATTGATTTGCCTTGGCTATCTAAGCTTGGAAACTCTGCATTAACTTGTGAAGAGGAACTTCCATTAATAGACCCAGATGACCTTGATAATAAAAGTGTATGTGATAATTCTGCTTCTAAAGTATGGGTTCCAGGTCGTAATATCGTTTTTACAGCAATAGCTACTTCTTTTGCTGAAGATGAAGGGGCTAGTATTATTATTGTAGGTTGGGATAAAGAAGAAGCTGCAACATTCCCAGATAATTCAAAAGAATTTTTAGAAAGCTTTAATCAAGTTTTAGATATTGGATCAACTGTAAATGTTGAAATTAAAGCACCAGCTATTGATTTAGATAAAAAAGAAATAGTAAAATTAGGGTACACAGTTAATGCTCCAATGGAACTTAGTTATTCATGTTATAGGGGTAATAAACAACATTGTGGAATATGTGAATCATGTTTAAGAAGAAAAAGAGCATTTAAAACAGCTGGAATTAATGATCCAACTGACTATTTAGAATAAAGTATATATAATAAGATTTTGCAAAATTTTTTATTTTGCGAAATCAGTGTTTTTATTATCAGTGTTTTTATTATCAGTCTTATTTTATGACCATTAACATATCTCCTACTTTTATTGTGTCTCCTTCATTTATGAAGATTTCTTCTACTGTGCCGTCTGTTTCTGTGATTATGTCATTTTCCATTTTCATAGCTTCTACTATTGCTATAGTTTCTCCAGCTTTTACAGTATCTCCACTATTTACTTTGATTTTTACAACTACTCCTTGGATTGTGGAGTGTACTCCGCCATCTATGTTAGCTAGTTGTTCGTTTTGCCCTGCTTCTCCAGTGTTCATGTAGCCTGTTGGCATTATTTTAACATCAAAGATGTCTCCGTCTACTTCAACGCTGTATTCTGTCGGAATTCCTATTTCTCCTTCTTCAATAGCTATTTTCTTAGAGGATTTTAGTTCTTCTTCTTTAGCTTCTCCTCTGAGGAATGTTCCTCCAACTGCAGGGTATAAAGCTAAGGTTAGGATGTCTTCTTCTTTTTTAATTATTCCTTCTTCTTCACCCATTTGTCTGTATTTATCAAATTCTGGTTTTAAAGTATCAGCTGGTCTGTAATTAATTGGTTTTTCATTTCCAATGATTTTTTTAGATATTCTTGGATTAACTGGTGCAGGTGGTGTTCCATAGTATCCTCTCATATAATCTTTAACTTCATTTGAGACTATTTTGTATCTTTCACCGTTTAATACATTCATTACTGCTTGAATACCAACAATTTGGCTTGTTGGAGTTACAAGAGGAGGATATCCCATGTCTTTTCTAACTCTTGGCATTTCATCAAGTACGTCTTGATATCTGTCAAGTGCATTTTGCTCTTTTAATTGTGAAACAAGGTTTGAGAGCATTCCGCCAGGAATTTGGTATACAAGTACATCAGTATCGATTTTTTCAGCTATTGGATCTAATAAGCTTATGTATTTTTCTCTTATTCCATCAAAGTATTTTTTAATTTTGTTTAATCTTTTTAAATCAAGTCCTGTATCATATTCACTTTCTGTTAGTGCTGCTACAATACTTTCTGTTGGTGGTTGGGATGTTCCCCATGATAATGGTGATATTGCGGTGTCTAATATGTCTACTCCTGCTTGACATGCTGCATAATAGCTAATTGGTGTCATTCCACTTGTACAATGGCAGTGAAGATTAATTAAAAGGTCAGTTTCTTCTTTTAATCGAGTGACTAATTTATGTATATCTACAGGACTTATGAGTCCTGCCATATCTTTAATAGCTATTGAATCACATTCAAGTGCTTCTAATTCTTTAGCTAAATCTATGAAGTTATCAAGTGTATGAACTGGACTTGTTGTATAACTGAGTGTACCTTGAACATGAGCTCCTTGTTTTTTAGCTGTTTTTATACACATTTCCATATTTCTAACGTCATTCAAGGCATCAAAAACTCGGAAAACATCCACGCCATTGGTATAGGATTTTTCAATGAATTTTTGAACAATATCGTCAGGGTAATGTTTATATCCTACAAGATTTTGCCCTCTAACTAGCATTTGTATAGGCGTAGTCTTTATTTTCTCTTTTAATCTTTTAAGTCTTTCCCAAGGGTCTTCATTAAGATATCTGATACATGTATCAAATGTAGCACCTCCCCACGCTTCTATTGAGAAATATCCTACTTTATCTAATTCTTCAGCTATTGGAATCATGTCTCGAGTTCTCATTCTTGTAGCTAAAAGAGATTGATGTGCATCTCTTAATGCAGTTTCAGTAATTTTAGTACTTTTCATATTATTGCCCCATATTATTTATTAAGTATTAAAATAAGTGTTAATTACTTTTATTTAAAATTATTTGAATGTAACTATTTAAATTAAATAAACATCGAGATAATATTTATAATTTATATAATTTTAAAAGAATCATGTTTGATATTAAAGGTTTACAAGTTTCTTTTAAAGTAATTTAAGTTATATTGTGAGTGTATAAAGTTTAGTATGATAACTTTTTTTCTTATATTATTTATTAGTATACCTATTATTTAATAGTTAACTATAATTTTTAATTATAGTATGATCTGATATTTTAGGTTATTATGACTTAATTTAATTATTCTAGATTCATATTTATGGATGCAATTATGCTAATCAATAAGTTATGCTAATTAATAAAAATATATTATAAAAATTATATTATAATTTTAATTATTAATGTATGTTATGAATTAAATAGATATTTCCTTTTTTCCTCTGATTGTATCAATTCTATTGTTTTTTTCATTAATTAATCAGAACACTTCTTTATTTTAGTTTATTTTAGTTTATTTTAGTAATTATTTTGAAGTTTTTTTGAAAAATCACATACGCTATTTATTTTATATTTTATTGATTATTAGTAATCAATAGAAACATATATATATTACATATTACATAATTATAATAGTATTAAAAAAATAACTTTGAGTGTATATTTAGGGCGATTATTATAAAATTATTTAATTACATGGAATGTTACTAATTAATTGAAGTTTCTATGTTATTATTAATGAGAAATTATTCTATTATCAACTATTAATGATCTATTATTAAATATTGTTAATATCTATGTGGATAAGGGACATATTATTGATTTAATAATCTTTGGTAGTTTCAGAAAACATTATTGTAATTTCTGATTAATAAGTAAGAGCGCTCTTATTGATCTTATATGTCTTTTTATATGGGGGTGAAAATATGATGAGTAAAAAGGATGATAAAAAGAAGAACTCTAAATCAGTATCATCTTCAAATAGTGATAAGCTTTCTAAATTCGGTGTATGGACTGTTAGAGCTTCTTTAATTATTTGCATGATATTTATTATATCATCAACTAGTGCTGCTGATTTAGTTATTGGTTTAGATGATTTTGATACAAATTCTAGCTTAAGTTCAAATGTGAAAAATATTTCTGGAAATAATTCTAATATTAATACTTCAATTAAAATTAATGATAGTAATTCTAAAAATAATTCAGTCAATGATTCTAACAAAAACTCTAGTAACAAATCTGATACTAAATCTAAAGATGATTCTAATGTAAAATCTACTTCGAATGATTTGGATGATTCTAATAACAAAGCCAATGTATATGGTGGAGGTTATGAAATAGTTTCATACAATTCAGATAATGTTGTAGATACACCAAGTAAAACTTCTGTTGCAGGTGTACAACGTGATTATAATTCTTCTAATTTATCTAATTCTGATGAATTAGCTTCTGACGAATCATCAGACTATTATAATATTACTGCGGTCTATGGTGGAGATTCTAACAATAGCGCTTCATCAGATTCTTCTGTGTTAGAAGTAGTTAAGAATAGTAATCATACTAATGGTATATCAAAAGATGTTAATATGAAATCTACTGGTGTTCAATTAATAGGTATTGTAATCAGCTTATTTTTAATAGCTTTAACATATCGTAAAAAATAGCATTAAATATATTTAATGCTTTATTTTATTTTATATCATAGTTAAAAACAAAGAATAAAGTAAAAATAAAGAATAAAAATAAATAAAAATAAATAAAAATAAATAACAATAAATAACAATAAATAACAATAAATTAAAAGAATAATAATTAAGGAATAATAATTAAGGAATAATAATTAAAGAATAATATCAAAGAACAAAATTAAAAAGTTAAAAATAAAGAACAAAAATATTAATATTAATATTTAATGAATTAATAATAATTAAATCTATTTTTTTAATAAAACGAGTCTTGGTCAAAAGTCATTATTTATAGAAAATTTTCTTCATTAATTAAATAAAAGATTTTAATAGACTTTAAGCTTATGTTTTATGCTTTTGACCATGACTCGAAACTTAGTTAAAAAACAATAATCTATTTTTAAATTAACATTTATTATCTTTCTCTTTTGTTTTGAATAAATTCTTCTACCATTTCAAAGGCTTTATCATCGCTGAATTGATGTGTTGGGTGTTTCATGATGTATGATGATATTGATGTTAATTCTCCACTAATATTTCTTTCAATAGCTATTTTACAACATCTAATAGCATCTATTACGCATCCGGCTGAGTTCGGTGAGTCTTCTACACTTAATCTTAATTCTATGTTCATTGGAACATCACCAAATGTTTTTCCTTCCATTCTAAGGAAACATAGTTTGTTATCTTTTTGCCATGGGACATAGTCACTTGGTCCTATATGTATGTTGTGATCATCCATTCTTTCTTTAAGTACTGACTGTACTGCTTCTGTTTTGGATTCTTTTTTAGAGTCTAGCCTTTCTCTGTTTAGCATGTTTAAAAAATCAGTGTTTCCTCCAGTGTTTAACTGGTAAGTTCTTTCTAATTTGACTCCTCTTTCCATAAACAAATTAGCTAATGTTCTGTGAGTGATTGTAGCTCCAATTTGTGCTTTGATATCATCACCAATAATTGGAATACCTTTTTCTTTGAATTTATCGCTCCATGATTTATCACTAGCTATAAAAACAGGCATACAATTTATGTAAGCTATTTCAGCATCTAATGCACATTGGGCGTAAAATCTAGCTGCTTTTTCAGATCCAACAGGTAAGAAATTTAAAAGAATTTCAGCACCACTACTTTTCAGTGTTTCAACAACATCAACAGACTCCTCATTAGATATTACAAAGGTGTAATCTTCCTTATAATTTGCCATGTGTGAAGCAACACCGTCTAAAACATGCCCCATAGATACTTTAACATCAGTTTCTGGAATGTCTTTTTGAAAAATAGTTGTGCAGTTTGGTTTTGCAAATATTGCTTTATTTATTGGTTTTCCAACTTTTCGCTTATCAATATCAAATGCAGCAACAACTTCAATGTCTGATGGTGTGTAATCTCCGATTTTCCAATGCATTAGACCAATTGCATCTTCATCTTCTTTATTTTTGTAGTAATGTATTCCTTGAATAAGGGAACTTGCACAATTTCCAATTCCGATAATAGCTATCTTTATTTTCTTCAAAACAAACACCTGTAAATAGTAAACTTAAGTAATACTCTTAAATATGAAGTGATATTCTTTAATAACGTAATTGTCTTTATGGGAGGTATAGACTATAACTGTGATAATGAATATAACTATAATAATGAATTTAATTAATTTATAATGATTTTAGAAGGATTATAATTATAATTTTGGTATATAATTTATTTTATTAATAATTATATATTTAATATAATTTATATTTAAATTTATATTTTATTAATAAATTTCCTATGATTTTTGTTTCTTAAACAATTATTCCTTTATTTTTATTTATTAAACAAACTTTTGAAAAAAATTTGATTAAAATATTTATCTAAAAGATAAACATTTCAAGTATAAGGGCTGTTTTTATTAAATCAATTATTATTCTATTTAAATCAATAAGTTTAACATGATATACATTATATTAATTTGGCATTAATTATATATTTAACAATGATTAATATTACTATAAATAACTTAATATATATTTTAATTAATAATTGCCTAAATTGAACTTTGGTGAATTAATGAAAAAATTATTGTTAATAGCTTTTTATTTTAATCAAAAAAATGAAATAGCCTCTAAGCGATTAAGAGGATTAGCTAAATATTTTCCATTTTGGGGCTATGAAACAATAGTAATAACTCCTAATCTTGGAGATTCAACAGCCGTTAATAATTTACATAACCAAACTATCTTAAATTCATCAATTATAGAAACAGAATACGAAGACATGTTAGATAAGTGGATGAAACCATTTAAATCCAATATTAAAGTTAGCACATCTTCTACAAATCCTAACAATGATTCTAAAAATCATGCTCTGTTAAATAAAGCTATTTCCATAGCTGGAGAGTTGTTTGCATTTCCTGATGGTATGAAATATTGGTATGAGCCAGCTATTAAAGCAGCATCAGATATTATAGAAAAAGAAGAAATTCAAGGTATTATTAGCTCTTCATGGCCAATAACTTCTCATATAATAGCTAAAAACTTAAAAAAACAATTTGATTTACCATGGATAGCTGATTTAAGAGATCTTTGGAATGGGAATCCCTATATTTCTCATAATTTCATAAGAAATAGGATGGAATGGAATCTTGAGATGGAGACATTTAAAGCAGCAGATGTTTTAACAACAACAACAGAACTTGCAGCTTCAAAACTTAAAGAAATCCATCCTAATCATATGATTGTTCCAATTTTATCTGGTTTTGATCCTGATGATTTGAAAACTAATAATGGGTCTGAATATAATATAAATAATAATAATAATAATAATAATCCAAAATTAACCTTATTATATGCAGGATCATTGTATAAAGGAAAAAGAGATCCTTCTATATTGTTCGATGCTTTAAATCAGCTTATTAAATGTGGAAAAATTGATTCATCTAAAATAGCTATTAATTTTTATGGAGATGATTTTGCATTGGAGGATTTAGCTAAAAAATATGATCTTTTAGACATTGTAAATATTAAGGGTTATATTTCTCATACAAAGATTTTGACTAAAGAAATGTCTTCTGATCTCCTTATTCTTTTATCATGGGATAGTGAAAAAGAAAAAATGTTCATACCTGGTAAAATATATGAATATATGATAGCTAAAAGACCAGTGCTTTCTATTGGTCATGAAAATGGATCTTTAAAAGATTTAATTGAAAAAACAAATATTGGTTTCCACACATCTACTATTGATGAGGTTAAAATAGCTATTATGGATTATTACAATGAATACATTGAAAATGGAAAGATTACTTACATTGGAAATAGCTATGTTAATGAATACTCAATGCTAAATACTGCAAAGAATTTTGCAGATATATTAAACGGAATTATTAAATAAATAGTAAAATTAACTCTTGTAATTTAATTGTGGTATTATGAATCCTTATCTTGAAATATTACGTCCAGCAAATGCAATGATGGCGATTATTGCTGTTGTTTTAATAGCTATTATTGGTTATAATTACAATACCTTCCTGTTTAGCTATTATATTCCAATAGGTCTTGGAATTTTAGCTGTTTTTTTAGCTACTGGGGCAGGAAATGCTATTAATGATTACTTTGACCATGAAATTGATGCTATTAATCGCCCAGATCGTCCCATTCCTTCTGGAAGAATTTCACTTAAAAATGCTAAAACTTATGCTGTGATTTTGTTTATAATAGCTATTATATTGGGAATAGCTATTGGTGTAATTATAAACAACTATTTACCTTTAATTATCGTGTTATTTAATTCAATTTTAATGTATTTATATGCATATTATTTTAAATCTACAGTTTTGTTTGGAAATATAATAATAGCTTATTTAACTGCTTCTTGTTTCATTTTTGGAGGAATTATAATAAATTTAGTTGAAATAGCTATTTATTTAGGATGTTTTGCATTTCTAATGACTCTTGCACGAGAAATTGTTAAGGATATAGAGGATATAGAGGGGGATGCAGAAGGTGGGGCTACTACTTTGCCTATAAAATATGGAACTAAACTTTCATCAATATTATCATCTATTTTTATTTTAGTTCCAACTATCTTCAGCCCAGTTCTTTATTTCATTGGAATATTTAATATATTCTATTTAATTCCATTAGCAATAGCTATTTTAATCTTTTTATTTGCTAGTTACAGAATATTAGGTTCTCAAGATTCTAAAACATGTGGAGAAGTTTCTAAATTAATAAAAATAGGGATGTTTATATCATTTGTTGCTTTTGCAATTGGCTCTATTTCTTTTTAAATTAATAGCTCATTATTATTATTATTATTATTATTATTATTTATATAAAATGCCCTAATCAATCCTAATCAATAATTTACCTCCTAAAAAGAGAGCATTGTCTTTTTAGTATGAATTTCATACTAAAAAATATTGATTTAAAAAGCAATCGTCAATATGGGTTTTTAATATTCTTTTATATTACTAATCATAAAATATGTAATAATAACATCAACAATTATATAAACAATCAGAAACAAAAATGATTAATTACTATAAATAAATAAGAGGCAAAAACTTATGCAGAAATTACCTGTAGGAAGACTTGAAGACATGCCTGATGAATGTAAACCATTTTACGCTGAAATGGATAAATTGTTAGAAAGTGTTGAAGCTGGAAACTATATAGAACTGGATGTAGATGCACATGCAAAAAAACACAAACATCGAACTCTGAATATAAAATTTTACTTGAAGTGATGCATCAGCTTACTTGGATAAAAAGTTAAACAAAGATAAAACTGTTGGAGAGTTACTTTTAAAAGGTCTTAATGAAATTAAAAGAAATCCTCATGATAGTGAATTTCTTAAATTTCATTATAAAGGTTTAAGGAAAAAAAGAAAAGGAAATTATAGGATAATTTTTAAAATCTCTGATGATGAAAAAACAGTAATAGTCACCAAAATAGGAAAAAGAGACAAAGTTTACAATATTAACATTATTTTTTAAATTATAGTACTGGACATTTGGTTTAGAAATGATAATTTGTAATAACCGTTTTTAAATCCTCTATTTTAATCTATTTTAATAAAATTATTCATTAAATCAAAGCTATTGGAAAGTTTATTTTATATAATAATTTTTAAAGAATAATAAAAAATTAAATCTAATCCTTTGAAAAATTAGTGTATTTAAATGAGTTGTTTAAGATTTGTAGATTAAAAATGTTGCTAATTATTAATTTCAAAGAATTATTTATCCATTTAATATTTTAATACATTTATCTGCTTCTTTTTTAGTTAATTTTGGAGAAGTCCATACAAAATGACCTTCAAGATCATCACTAAGATTAATATCATCAATAGCAACATAATTTTCAATTTCATCTTGATGAATCCTAATATATTCTAAAATTTCTCCTGATCGCCCTGAATAACTACGCTCAATGCCTTTCACGGCTTCTTCCTCTCTTTCATCAATAGATTTCCATGGTGTTATTCCAATAACATACTTTCCCAAACCATGCATTGTTAACAAATCTTTCATCATTTCAGGTGGTCTGTATGTTCTCCAATCAGAAGATACAACAATTTTAGCACCTGTAGAATCTATAATTCTTTTTAATTCCTCTACTGCACTTTCATCAACATCATAATATGCAGCACCTACATCATACTTATCATATTTAGTATAATCAACACCAAATTTCTTTTCAAGATTCTCATATAATTCTTTTACTTCTTCATCGTTTCTTAAGTGTTTAAATCGTTTTTGTGTAAATGGTACTAAAACACCATCCATGTCTAAAAAAATAATTTTATTCATATTTTCACCTTTTAATCATTTTAAAATCTATTGTACTGGTGATTAGGCAGTTAATCACCTTTCTCTTTTTACTATTTAGTAAAAATCACTAAATTTTTAGCCTTATATCTATATCAGTTTATTTTCAGCGTTTTTGCAATTTAGTAGAAATTACTCCATAATGTTGGGAGTGTCTTAAATTCTTATTTTCTTGAAATATTGATTTATCTTCTTTTATTTTTTAAATAAAAGATTTTTGCTTAATGGGTATTTTCGGGCTAGTTCAAAAAGTTTGTTAAATATTTTCTATATGTACACTTTTGTTTCATCACTTTATTAATCTTTTTGAATGATATTGAAAAGAAGTGTATTAATAAATTTCTAAAAAGTATTAAAAATCTAAATTAAAAAAAAGTTCACATTATTAAAAAGTAATTAGTGTTTCTTTCCTTCATTCTTTCCTTGAATTATGCAACATTCCATATATTTACTAATTAAATTTATGTCTTCTTTTTAAGTTAAATCTTGAGTATTATAATTATTTATATAAAAAAGTATAAATAATAAACATATGAAAATTTTACATGTTGTACCATCATTTTATCCTTGTTTTGCTGCTGGTGGAGTGGTTAACGCTTCATATCAAATAGCTAAAAAGCAAGCTGAATTGGGCAATGAAGTAGCTGTTATTACTACAGATAGCTGTACTAATCGATTGAAATTTGAAAATCGCTATGGTGTAAATGTTGATGGTATTAAAACATTTTATTTTAAAAATATTTCAAATAAACTTAAAATGTCTTTTTTAATTGATACACCTATTACTTTACATTTTAAGCTTAAAAATATTATTAAAGATTTCGATATTGTCCATATTCATGAACATAGACATTTTTTAGCAATCATTGCTTCAAATTTAGCTATTAAAAATAATATTCCTTATGTTATTCAAGCTCATGGTTCTGTTCTTCCTTTTTTTCAAAAAGAATCTTTAAAGGTGATTTTTGATAAACTTTGGGGCTATAAAATCATTCATAATGCATCACTTGCTTTTGCATTAACTAATGAGGAAAAAGATCAGTATATTAAAATGGGAATCAATAATGATAAAATAGCTATTGTACCACTTGGAATATCACTTAATGATTATAAAAATCTTCCACCTTACGGTAATTTTAGAAAAAAATATAATATAAATAATAATACAAAATTAATAACTTTCATTGGAAGATTACACAAAATTAAAGGATTAGATGTTTTACTTGAAGCATTTAAATTATTACTAATCAAAATAGCTAAAGAAACAAATTTAGATATTAAATTAGCTATTATTGGTCCTGATGATGGATTTTTAGATGAACTCAATGATAAGATAGCTAAACTTAAAATAATTGATGATGTACTGGTTACTGGACCACTATTTGGTGAAGATAAGAAAAGTGCTCTTGTTGATTTGGACATTTTTGTAATGCCTTCAAGATATGAGTCATTTACAACAAGTGGTTTAGAGGCAATGGCTTGTGGAAAACCTTTAGTTTTAACTAAAAATAATCATATTCGCACTTGGGTAGATAGTAATGTAGGTCTCATTGCTGATTTTGATAAAGTGGATATTGCAGATAAAATATTTAAATTATTAACTACTCCTTCATTAATGGAGTCTTTTGGCTTAAATGGCTTAGAACTTATTAAAAACAAGTACAACTGGGATTTAATTGAATCTAAAATAGCTAATTTATATGAATCAATTATTTTTAAATAATTTAAATAATATGATAATGACTATTTAAACCTATTATTATTATTATTATTATTATTATTATTATTATTATTATTATTATTATTATTATTATTATTATTATTATTATTATTATTATTATTATTATTATTATTATTATTATTATTATTATTATTATTATTTTATGTACTGTTCATTCCTTCTTTTTACTTGTTTTATATTTTAAGAACTAATTCTTAGATTAATTGATTTATCGAATTTAAAATAAAATTGTATACATGTTTAGGGATAAGTTTATATTCTTTGACAATATACTATAATTAGTAAAATAATTTACAATTTTAAAATAGATTTAATTATATATTTTATGTATGATTTTTAATCATTTTTAAATAATTCTTTAATTAAATTCTATTTTATTATTACATTAGGAATTGATGATAATATGAAAATTGTCTCATGTGAAAATTGTGGTGCAAGATACCAACTTGAAAACAATGAATCTACAAATGATTATGAATGTTCTGTATGTTCTGGAAAGTTAATTGAAGAAAAACAGGCTATAGGTGGGAATTCTACAGAAGTAATGAGCGAAAAAAAACACAATCAATCTAACACAGTATATTGTCAAAGTTGTAAAATGAAATTTGCTTTAAATTCTAATGATAATATATCTGATTTTGAATGTTCAAACTGTGGTGGAGAATTAACCTATTTAAACCCTATAGTTGGAAATTCAAAGATATCCAACTACTCTAATAACTATGGTGATGATATAGTTTATGATGATATAGATAGCTTTCGTGATTCAGATTCCTTTGATGAAAATGAAGGAGGTATAGATACAGTCGAATCTAACTCTCTACAAAATAGTATCAATAGCTCTTCCATTTCTCCAGATAAAATAATTGAATCCTCTGAAAAAATTCAAGAGTCAAAAGCATTGGCATCAATTAAAAACAAGTTTATGTCTGATTTTGGAAAGGATAAACCAATAATTAAATTTAATGATTCTAATACTGAGGATATTCCCTTAGATGCGGATTTAGATAATGAGCCAAATGAAGATTTAGGTAATTTGGATAATTTAGAAACCACTACCAATGTGGCTTCTGTGGATATGGGTAATACTCAGTCTAATGTTAAAGTTGTTCCTTCAACTATTGATGAATCTATTTCTAAAAATGATTCATTGGGTATTGATGATTCTAAGCTTAAAGAAGAATCAACAATTAAAGATAGTTCTAAGTTTAAAAATGAATCAATAGCTAAGGAGAATTCTAAGCTTAAGGAAGAATCAGTAGTTAAAGAGGATTCTAAGCTTAAAGAAGAATCAACAATTAAAGATAGTTCTAAGTTTAAAGATGAATCAATAGCTAAGGAGGATTCTAAGTTTAAAGATGAATCAATAGCTAAGGAGGATTCTAAGTTTAAGGAAGAATCAGCCTTTGGTGATGGTTCTAATCTTAAAGACGATCCTGTTTCTCTAAATGAAGTTAAAAGTAGTTCAGCTGTTGATGTTGTTGTAGAGAATGATAAGTTAGTTAGTCCAGATAATATTACTAAAAAGCAAGATATTTCCAATCCTCATACTAAAAAAAGTTCTACTCATAATTTGTTTTTAGGGTCAGGAGTTATCATAATTCTTATTGGTCTATCTGACTTCTTAGTGACTTTAAGAATTTATGGGATTGTATTTGCATTTATTGGAATGTTCGCAATAGGTTTTGGATTAGTATTAAATAAAAATCGTGATGATGGAGAAGATAAGGGCAAATTATTTAAACAAGATCTTATGGTTTTACCAAAAAAGTTTAATCTTTTCTATTCAACTGATTTTCCAGGATCTAGTAATACTATTGACCATATTATTGTAGGACCTTCTGGGATTTTTTCAATACTCACAAAAAATGTTACAGATAAAGAAATAAATATAATAAAGCAAGGTATCAAAACTCCAGTTCCAGATTCACCTGATAAGATGACTATAAATATACATTCTCTTGATGATGTTGATGAGGAAGAAGAAAATAATAATAAACAAGGATTTTCAGTATTTTCGAAAAACGAAGATCTTTACTTTGAAAGAGATGGAAAAATCAAAAATAGGGCTATTGATTTAAGTGATGATTTAGCAGATTTCCTAGAAAATAATGATCTTGATGGTGACTCAACAGAACCATTAGTAGCATATATTAATTCTAATTCATCTATCATTAACATGACAATATATGATGAAGATTATTACTCAAAAACATTTTTAAATGCAGTAGGAAAAGGAGATAGGATATTAGATGAAAATATGATTAACAAAATATCTGTACTTTTAGCACAATATTCTGTTGAATATTCTTCTTAATTAATAACAGATGATTCTGGGAAATCAGATTTTTCAAATCTCTTTAGTTTTTTCTTTTTTAATAAACATTGTCCTATTTTCTATGATTCATAGTTATTTTTTTACTATTATTTATGTTAAAAACCTTTAAAAGTTCTTCTCTTTCAAATTTTTTAAAGAAATAATGTCTTATATGTTTGTGTAATTTGAATTTATCAATATATTCAACAATCTCTTCAGGACTGTTTATTTTAATAGCTATTTTCTCATCAATAAGATTATTTAATTTATCATCAAGTAAAAATATTTTATTTGTGAAAAATAATCCTTTATAAATAGCTACTGGATCCATTCCAACTTGGTATTTACTTGTGGATAATAATTCATATATCTCATCTTCATCTTTTATACTATCTTCTTTTGCAGAAATGACTTTAATATTTCCTGTGTTATCATTACCTGTTAAATATTCATAGTCTTCTGGTGTTTCATCTTTACTTAATTTATAAATTATGGTGTAATCTTTTAAAAGAATAGCTATCTCATATGCAAACTCAGATAATTTTTTCCCTATATATTTGTTGGATATGAACAGTATTTGGTTTTGTCTTGCATTAGTTAAGTATCTCCAAGTCTTTGATTCTAAATAAGGAAAACCAATTGGTATTATTTTATCTGGATCTATTGGATAGTTTGCCATCTGGTTCCAATATTCTCCAAAGGTTAATAGCTTGTCTGGAAAATAATTTATCTCATTTTTACATTTATCTGAATAATTATAGTCTATTGAAAATTCATCGATTATTCCATGTTGTAATCCTATAACTTCAACATTATTATTTTTTGCTGCAGCTATCATTGCTTGGTTTTTACTTATTTCAACGACTATCAAATATTTTGGTTTTTTAAGTTTCATTAACTTGTCATATTCGTTGTATTCATATTTAAAACATAAAACTGCTTTTTTTATTATTTTAAGAAGGTTAATCTTTATATTAAATGTTTTTTTCAGTTCTTCTTCAATATTATATAATCTTTGTCGTTTATTTTCACATAATTTAAGTAATCGTATCTTGTTGTTTATTTTGGATTTTAATAATAGCTTCTCATTGCTTTTTTCAATAATTTCAATTTCATCTTTTTTGAATATATTATTTAAAAAATAGCTATATTTGTCAAGAATTTCTCCGTTTTCTATGAATTTCTCTTGATTTGGCACAATAATAACTTTTTTTTCCTGATTACTATCTAAAAGGTTATTTTTTAGACCAATTTGTTTTAATGATATTTTATTCCTGTTTTTTTCTTTTTTAGGTGTCTTGTTAAGTGTTTTTTCACATATTTCATTAAATATTTCTGTTCTTATTAATTGCCAGAAGTATACTTCTTTAACTCTACTTTTATTTAATTTATATTTATCTTCAAGTTCATAAAACTTTTTATATACTTCTTTAACATTATTGTACATTAATATTCCACCAATTTTAATAGCTATTTCATTAGCTAATTTTTATTCTAAAATAACTATTATTCTTCTTATGCATAGTTTTATAATTATTTAATTTCATTTTACTATTATATAATTATTGCTTTAGTTTTTATTTATCTTTGCTTTTGTTTAATCTTATAATGTTTAATTAAATCACTAATTAATATATTATGTTATTATTATTTCAATTATTTTTAATACATTGTTTGATTTAATTTGGTTTTATTAATATTTCTATATTTATTATAGTTTATTAATATTTAATATTACTTTAATATATTTTTAATAGCTTTTAACACTTCTTATACTTATTTAAAGACTATGCATGAATTTTATTTCGAAAACTTTATATATTACTTTTTTAAGATTTTTGTATTACAAAAGTATTACTTTTATGCTTTTGTATATGAGGTTTTTTAAAATGAATTTATGGAGGTTTATTTCAAAATGAATTTTAAATTAAATAAAAAAATTTTTAGAAAAAACATTAATAATAATTCTGAAATGAGTATTAATAGTAATTCTAAAAAGGATATTAATAATAATTCTGAAATGAGTGTTAATAGTAATTCTAAAAAGGATATTAATAATAATTCTGAAATGAGTGTTAATAGTAATTCTAAAAAGGATATTAATAATAATCCTGGAATGAGTATTAATAGTAATTCTAAAAAGAATTTTAAAATAAATTCAAGAGGAGCTATTTTATTTTTAATTTTAAGGAGATCTTCCATAATTTATTGATTAGTTAATTGATATTTATTGGTTTATATTATGATGATGAAGTAATATTAAGTTAAAATAAGGATTATTATTTAGTTTATTGGGTTTTAAGTGATTTATGTTTGTTGATTGTTTTTTAGTAAAGTTTATTAATCTTTGTGTTGAAATATGATTTTATGCATTAATGACTTTAATAATCTTTTTTTTATTAAGTTTTTGTGCATTTATTATGAAATTTGTATTAATAAATTAGTGCTTTGGTATGAATTATGTTTTGATAAATGGCATACTGACTAAGGGATACTTATTTAGACATGTATGGTTTTATACTATGTTTATTTATGTTTTTTCTAGTATATTGTGTCTTTTAGATTTCTTGTTCGTATGGTATTGTATATTGCATTTCTGATGTTTATTTCATTAGTTGCAGCTACTTTATTGGAGCCTAAAAGCATTAAGACACCATTACTACGCTTAAGATAACCATTTATGCCTTCAGTTTGGAACCGTTCAGCATAAATAGTTAAATAGCGTTTTTGAGTCATTTTATTAATCATTTCATGTTTAAGTGTGGTGATTCTGTAGTTTATAGGAGTTACACCATCACCACACAAGCATTTTTCCTTAAATGGGCATGATGAATGAGACAAGCAATAGTAATTATATGATCTTTCCATGTATTTTGGATTAGAGTTATGTTGACGATTATATTTACTGTTTATCTCTTTAATGTTCTCTAATGGTAATATTTCACCATTTAAACATGTGATTTTCTTATTTCCTTTTTCAAAATATTTTTTACTTATTTTTTCTAACTCTTCAATACGGAGAGGTTTTTTAAGTCCATTATTCACTCTGTAAATGTCATTAAGTTGTTTTGAGATTCCTTTGGGCATTAT
>NZ_LWMT01000294.1 GCF_001639265.1 Methanobrevibacter filiformis | reverse complement strand
ACATAAAATTAAACAAACCAAAAACAATAAGAACAACTAAAAACAATTCAACAAAACCAACAAAATATTAAAAAAAACTCACATAAAAACACAAAAAATAAAGAAAAAATCAATAAAATAGAACAAATAAAGAAACATTAAATGCGAATCCTCAGTAATATTTTTTTCCTTTCCTAATTTACATTTATTCACATTACTCTGATCAGGCTTGATTTTTTTAACATCTAATTCATCTATACTGCCATTGAGTTTAACACATTCATGATTAACTTGAAATCCAGAATTTTCTATAAAATCTATGCTTAATTTATAATCAATATCAAAAATTTCAATAAAATAATGAATTTCCTTTTCTATTACTGGAAAACCAAACTTTTCTTCTGCCTTAGTTTCTATTTTTAAAGGAGTATTGTTTTCATTAATAAGATTTTTTAAATACTTAATTCCACCTTGATTAGAAATGGCATCATTTAATCCCACATTAGCAATATCATTTAAAAACCTAAAAATACTCACAAAATTAGATTTTCCAGAAGCATTTGATCCAATTAGCAGGTTAAAATTTTTTAAATTAATATCAATATTTTTAAAAGTTTTAAAATTTTCGATCTTTAAATTAGTTAACATAACTCTCTCCTAATTAAATATACTCACAATAATTCACTATCTTTAGAATTTTTAATTATTAATTTTTATCAGACTAATATTATTTTTTATCAAACTAATAATTATTATTTTCTATTTTATTTTCTAATTTATTTTCTAATTTATTTTCTAATTAAAATAATTTCTAAGTTAAGGAATACTAAATTAGAATAGAATGTTGTTTATGAAAGACATTGAATACTAGCTATTGGTGTTGAAACACTGAAAAACATGATTATTTACGGTGATAGCCCTGAAATATTATCAAATCATAGAAGATATTATATACATATCAATAGTGACCTTTTAAAAGAATATCACCAAGATTATTCATTATCTTTAAAGGATTTATCTGAAATATAGAATTGCCTCAAATCCTCTAATTATAATATTTTCTTACATGTCCCTAATTTTATTAAATCTATTAATATTTTTTATTAAACATTCTAATATTGATTCTTATTTTGTTATTTTCTTAACTTTATTTTGTTTATACGCACTATTTTATTTTTTAAGTACATCTGTGAGTATTTAGTATTATATATTACATTTTAGCTATTTAATCAGAGAATAAGGTATTTATATTATGATATGCTAAACTATGCATAGTAACTATGTTAGATAGGTTTGATAAAATATTATAATACTGCATTATTTTTATTATAATGCTTGTATTTTTTGACATACAAATATCTGATAATTTTTCATCTTTGATCACTTAATTAAACTTGATACAACAAACCAGTGATTTTATACAATAATAACAATGCTCCAAATTCAGTACAAAAAGTAGTCAATATCTATGAAGATTATCTTTAATAGACATATTAATTTCTATTAATTTTAGATAATATATTCAAAGTTGTGTTTTTCATGATTTGATAATTTAGAGTTAATGGAGGTTTTTATTATTAAATATAATAGGATTTTTTCATTTATTTGCTTATTAGGATTCTTTTCATTGATATTTTCGTCCTCAGTTTATGCTGTGACGTATGATATTGATGAAACATATGATAGTGATAGTATTAATGTTTTAATTAGTGAAAAATTGGATATGACAGATTTATATTTTAAAAATACTGTTGGTGGTATTTATAATGATATAGTGCTTGATATTGATAGAAGTATTAATATTAGTGGTGCTGTTGGTGTTGTTCTTAATCTTAGTAATGATTTTGCTGATTGTGCCTTTAATTTGATGGCAGATAATATTAATATAACTGGTTTTACATTTAATGGATATGATACTGGAATTTCTGCAAATAGTGTAAATAACTTAAAAATATATAATAATACTTTTAATAATCTTTCTACTGGAATTGAGATTATAAATTCTGATAATGTAAGTATATTAAATAATATCATTAAAAACATTGAAAATAATGGAGTAAACATTGTAGATAGTAAAAAGTTTAATTTAATTAGTAACTCTATTAATAACACTGGAGGTTATGGTGCTTTACTGGATAATATTGATGTTTTAAACATTAAAAACAACAATATATCTCATAATGAAAATGATGCTATTTATGGAGAATCATTAAAGAGTTCCACTGTTATATTTGATGAATATGGTTTTATATTCACTAACTATAATATTACAGGTAATAATATAACAGATAATAATGGAAATGGTATTGTAATAGCTCAATCAAATAATGGAAATATTAATAATAATACTATTAAAAACAATAATGGTGAGGGCATAACTATTGATAATTCTACTAAAAATAATATAACTAATAACATTATTGAGGGCAATGATGGAACAGGTGTTACACTTAGTCAGTCAAATAATGGAAATATTAATAATAATACTATTAAAAACAATAGATATGATGGTATCAGTGTTGATTCCTCTTATATTACTAATGTAAATAATAACACTATTGATGGTAATGAAGGCAATGGTATTTCTGCATCTGATGTTACTATTTTCAATGCTAACGAAAATAATATTAAAAATGGAGGATCTGATGGAATTGACATCTCCTCATCTAAGGGCATTGGAGTAAATAACAATGTACTCGAGAAAAACAAGGGTGATGGGATCCATTTAAGTAAAATTTACTCTGGAACTGTTAAATCTAACAATATATCTAATAGTGGAAACGACGGAATCACAGCTGAAAATTCTCATGAACTTGTTTTTTCAGATAATAACTTAAAAAATACTGAAAATAAAGGTATTAATGCAGATAATACCAATAACACCAATGTCTACCGTAATAATATTGAGAACAGCGGTGATGCAGGAATAAGTATCAGCTCTTCAAACAATATTGATATTCTAAATAATACTCTAGCCAATAATAGGAATACTGGTATTTTCTTAGAGGACATTAATAACTTAGAAATTTCAGGCAGTACTATTAAAAATAGTGAATATAATGGGATCGAAGGTTCAAACATTGTTAATATTAAAATAAACAATAATCTTATTAATAACAGTACTAATAATGCATTGTACTTAAGCTATTGTGAAAATATTAATATTAGCACCAATACTATCTCATACAATGGAAATGATGGTATTGATCTAGAGGAATCTAATAAAACATCAATTCAAAATAATATTTTAAGTAAAAATATACTTCAGGGTATCTTAACTTCTTTTATTCAAGATCTAAACATTACAGGTAATATTTTAAATAATAATAATGGAGGTATTGAAACTACAGATTCGAATAATGTTAAAATCACTGAAAATACTTTAGATAATAATAGAGAAGATGGTATTTCATTAAATTCGATTAAAAATTTAGTTATCGCGTCTAATACAGTGACAAACACAAAACTCAATGCCATGTCTCTACAATATGTAACAAATATCTTATTTAAGTCAAATATTTTAAAATCTAATAAAATAGGTCTTGAACTAAAAGATTCTAATAACACCATTATTAAAAATAACACATTCGAAGGTAGCATTGATACTGCTATTAGTTTAGAGACAACAAACAACACTAACATGAGTTCTAATTTGTTAAAAATTAATAAATTAGTTGTTGATATCTATGATTCTCAAAAATTCAATATATTGGGAAATACACTTGAAAACAATAGTTATGGTATTTCATTATCAGGATCTAAAAATGCAAACATTAAAAACAACCTAATAAACAATATTACTCATTATGGTCTTGACTTATCAGACTCTAAAAAGATTAATATCAGTTCTAATAGTTTAAATAATATTAAAGGAGATGGAATCGCATCACATTCATCTGATAACAACTTAATATTTAATAACACTATTAAAAATAGTAAAATTACTATTAATATTGAAGGTGATTCAAACATCGTGAAAAATAATTATCTGAGGAATAGTACTGAAGGAATTGATCTTTGGGGAGATAAAAACAAGGCTTACAACAACACAATTTCTAAAATGCAAAAAGACGGTATATCAGTTATAGGTCAAGACAACACAGTTAATAAAAACAAAATATCTAATGTCAAAAGGTATGGTATTAGTTTATATGATAATTACAATGAAGTTATTTCAAATAAATTAATCTATGTATATAAAGGTCTTTTTGTCTATTCTGATGAAAATTACATTTCATCTAACACAATAAAAAATTCAAAATTCAACTCAATATTTATTAAAGGTTCTAATAATCTAATTAATTATAACAAAATTTTTGGTAATTCAAAACTGGGATTAAGAATTCAAGGATACTATAATATTGTTAATAAGAATAATATAATTTCTAAAAACGGTATTCAAGGCATAGGTAATGGTAATGAAATTAAAACTAATGAAATTAAAACCAACAAATGGGGCATTTACTTAAAAGGAGATACAAACCAAATAACTAAAAACACAATCAAAAAAGCCAAAATAGGTATTAAAACCAATGGTTACAAAAATAAACTGGAAAAAACAACATCAAATCTAAAAACTACGGAATCAGTGTCACAGGAAGAAACAATACCATAAATAAAAACAAAGTAATTAAAAACAAGAAAAATGGTATTACAGTAACAGGCAGTCAAAACAAACTAAAAAATAATATTGCAAATGCCAATAAACTCAATGGTATTTTAGTAGTAGGATATGGAAATACCTTATCTAAAAACAATATCAATAAAAACAAACATGGAATAAAATTAATTGGAAATAAAAATGTTTTATATAAAAATACTGCTAAATATTCTAAACTACATGGTTTTAGGATTGTAGGTAGTATTAATAAGCTATCTAAAAATAACTTAGGAAAAAAAAAGAATATGTAAAGGATAAATCACTATTTAATCATGAATGTATGAATAATTAGAAATTTATGAAGATAATTGTTTTTGAGGTATTTCATGAGAATAATAATTTAAGAAATATTTATTAATAGTAAATAATATAAATAATTCATATAATCTTTAATAAATTTTTAATAAATTTTTAAGATATTGCTTTTAATAGCTATTTTTCCATTAAACTTCTGTAGAGGTTTTTTAAATGGATTTCAAAAGTAGAAATCAAATAATAAGTGAAATAAACCAATTATTAACTGAAGAAGGTTTTGAAACCTCAAATATTTACAGTCAAAGTTGTTTTGACATGTTTGCAAAGAGAAAACTCCTTCTTATTTTACTTAAGGCATTAGTTAATATTGATACTATTTATGAATCCCATGCAAATGAAATTAAGAAAATTTCATCAGCTTTTCATGCATCTCCACTAATTGTAGGTAGTAAGTCAAGGAATACTAAATTAGAAGAAGATGTTGTTTATGAAAGACATGGAATACCAGCTATTGGTGTTGAAACACTGAAAAACATGATTATTTATGGTGATTGCCCTGAAATATTAGCAGATCATGGAGGATATTATGTACATATCAATGGTGACCTTTTAAAAGAATATCGGCAAGATTACTCATTATCTTTAAAGGATTTAGCTGATCTTGCCCATGTTACAAGAGAAACAATATATAAATATGAGAATGGAATAGCTAGAGCAAGCACAGAAACTGCAATGGCATTAGAAGAAATATTAAACATAAAAATAACCTTAGATATTGATATTCTAAAGATAAATCATAATATTAATACTACTAATCTCAGCACTAACATTAATTCTAATAATCATATCAACAATAATATTAATTCTAATAATCATATCAACAATAATATTAATTCTAATAATCATATCAACAATAATATTAATTCTAATAATCATATCAACAATAATATTAATTCTAATAATATAAATTCTAGTAACATCAACACTAAGTCTAGTAATCTTAATTCCAACAATATTGAAAAAGATTTAAATGAAGAAGATGATAAAACAAAAGACTTAACTAATCTTGGTTTTGGCGTAGTTTCAACTAAAAAAACTCCATTTGATACAATAGCTAAGATCGACAATGCAAACAATGCAAACACTTCATTTATAGCTAATTTAGAAGAAAAAAGATCTTCAAGGTCTTTACAAAAAATAGCTATTAGTTTAAAGGATCTTTCACTTATTACGTCATCTGAATCATTCTTTATGATTAATAATATTAAAACTAAAGAAGCCGTTGATGGCATTCCCGTTGTAAAATCCTGGGAAATTAAAGAACTTGAAGATTATCATGATTTTTTAAAAATAATTAATGAACGAAAAGAAAATAGCTAAATAAAACATTAATTTCACAAAAAATAAAACAATACAAAAAATCTTTATCTAATTTTTAAATCTTCAATTTAAAAAAAATGAAAAAATTTTGGAAATCTCATCATAAGTTCTTAAAGTAATATTAAGAATTTTTAAGACACAATTCAATTAGCTCAACCATATATCTTCTTATTATTTTTATCAATTATTTTTTGGAATTCTTTTGATGTTTTGTTATAATCTACAATATCTACTCTGTAAGGTAGTGCTGATTCTTCAAATTCTATTTCTAATTGGATAATTCTATCTAATCCTAATCTACATTTACACTTAAAAGCAAGATCTAAATCTGCAAAAACTTTTTCTGTTCCTTTTAGCCTTGATCCAAAAACTGAAACTTCACAGTCCTTAGCATTTCTTTTTATTATGTCTAAAACAATTTTCATTTCTTCTTTTGAAATTTTAAGCATTTATTTTCTCCATTAGAACATTTAATATTAATTTCTAATATGTGACAATATTTGTTCTTTCTTTTAATGCAGTGATAAATTCTTTTAAATCATTTTTAAAATTTTTAGCTGTATTATAAACTTCTTCTGCAATATCTTCATTGTATGTATATGAAGTTTTATTTCTTGCTTTATTATATTTGTTCCAAGCACTGAAATCTGTTATTAATTGCTTTTCACCAATTATTCTAAACAATTCTGGTCGAGATAATGTATCTGCCCTATCTCCAATATCTACTTTTAAAAATTTTTTCATCATCTTCCATGTAAGTTCATAAGTATATTCAAAATGTTGAATAACTGCTGATTTCACCATTTCTTCAGTATAATATCGAAATTCTGTGTTTTCTGATTCAATTTCCTCAGCATAATCTAATGCAGTGATAAATGATTTATATGCTTTTAATAATGGAGTTATATTTAATTTTTCTCCCATATTATCACCTAAATATTATTTTTTTAAAATTCGAAGCCAACTTTACTTAAAGCTTTTAGCATGATTGTTTTAATAATGATATTTTGTTTAAAGAAACATTAAATATTATCTATATTTAAACATATATAAATAATTTTCTTTAATGAACTTATACTAATCATTTCAAGTATAAAATCTTTTATCTAAAGTGTTATGACCTTATTTTTTTTAAATATTTAATTTGAATTCTTCCTCAGGATGTTTTTAGATAATAATTAATAGTTTAATATTTGAGTAGGTTATATTGAAACTAACAGACTATTATATTTTTTGATTATATTCTGCCTCTATAACACATCAATATTCATTAAAAACATCAAGTCATTAATAGTACAATTTTTAGCTGCAAACAGTGCAAATAGTAATTATTAGAAAATATTTACAACTGAATGTTTATTTTTATTATTTTTTTCTTTAAATCCAAGATTATACTCTTTAAAAAGATCATGAAGATGTTTAATTAACATTTCTGCCATGTCTCGGCTGAAATTCTCTTTTATCACAATTCTTAAAACTGCAGTGTCTTCTACATTGCTCGGTAGACTATATGCAGGTATTATCCATCCTTTTTCTCTAAGTCTTCTTGAAATATCAAAAACTGTGAACTTATTTTTAAATTCTTCCTTTAGTTTAATAGCTATTATCGGCAAATTAAGTTCTGTGTCTAATAATTCAAAAACATTTGTTTTGTTGAGATTTTTTGCAAGATACCTTGTGGTTTCCATTAAATTTTCCATTATAGCAGAATATCCTTCAAAACCTAAATGAAGGAGATTATAGTATTGTGCTATTATCATACTACTTCCTTTTGAAAAATTAAGATTGAAAGTCGGAATAATTCCTCCAAGATAATTTACATGAAAAATAAGATCATCAGGTAAGTATTTTTTATCTTTAAAAATAAGCCAACCAATTCCAGGATAAACTAATCCATATTTATGTCCTGATGTATTAATCGACCGAACATGTTCTAATCTAAAGTCCCATTTAAAATCAGGAGATGTAAATGGAACTACGAATCCTCCACTTGCAGCATCAACATGAATTGGGATGTCCCAACCTTTATCTTCTTTTATTTCAATAAGTAAATCATTTATTTTTTCTATTTCATCTATCTGACCAGTAAAAGTTGTTCCAAGAACAACACCAATAGCTATTGTATTTTCATCAACATGTTCTTTAACTTTATCTGCAGTCAAAACATAGCTATTTTCTTCCATTGGAATCATTCGAAGTTCTGTATCGAAGTATTTAGCAAATTTTTCCCATACTACATGAACATCAGCACCCATAACAATGTTTGGTGTTTTATTTTTGATATCTATTCCTTTTTCTTCATTTTTCTTTCGCCATGTCCATTTATGTGCTAAAAGTCCTAACATTATGGCTTCTGATGAGCCAATTGTACTGGTTCCAATGAAACTGTAATTCTCAGGCACATTAAATAGTCTTGCAATCATATTTACAGTACGCTTTTGGATTATTTCACTTTGAGGATATTCATCATTATCAACAAAATTTTTACCATTATTCTCAGAGATTAACTTATCTGCTTCTTCTTCCATCCATGTAGTAACAAAACTCGCTAAGTTTAAGTTAGGATTTCCATCTAAATTCATTTCATCATGAATTAGTCTATAAGCCGCTTGAGAAGGCATTCCTTTCTCTGGAATTTCAAATTTAGGTACACTTTGAGAAAAATATCTACTACCATAAATTGTTGTGTTTTTCCCTTTCTTTTCAGCTTCATCTATAGGTATTTTCTTAGATAACATTATAATTGCCTCTGAAACACTAATTTCCTTATTTTCAGGAAATCACTGTTAATTTATATTTTAATTAAAAATATTGATAAGATTATGATAATATAATTAAATAAATAAGATTACATTAATAAGATTATTATTTACATGATAATGTATAAATTTTATATTATTTTATTAAACAATATATTATTATTTAATAATTTGATAGTTCATAATTATTAAATATATCTATATAAATTTAATAAACCCATAGAAAAATAATTAAAAAAGGTTTAATAAATATTTATGTAAATTTTAGATATATATCAAAATCATTACATATAATCGTTTTTCTCCTTTATTCTCATATTTGTTTCATATAATAACAAATAAACCATTAAATATGACATTTTAACAAAATAGATAGATTTATAAATTATTAATTATTACTATCTAATAATGTAATAATATATGATAACATCCTATTAAAAATAAGTATGTGTTTATAAAAATTAGGAAATTAATAGAGATCAATGATCTTGAGCTATGATTGAACAAACTAGTGTCATGACAATTTAATTCTAATAGTTTTAGATATAATATTTTGATAATTTTTTATCGGCTTTTTCTTTAGTAAAATTCCAATAAATTTTGCTCTCTTTTTTATTTCTTTCATCACACCATGCTGTA
>NZ_LWMT01000293.1 GCF_001639265.1 Methanobrevibacter filiformis | reverse complement strand
AATCAAATCATTAAGCTCAGTAGAACTAATATGACGCACCACTACTTCTTTAGAATCTTTACTCATATACCAATATTATATATTTTATACTATATAAATATTGTCAAAAAATAGGTATCGTACTATAGCACTTTGATTTTTACTGTAATTTCTTGTATCATTTGCAGTTGTGTAAAATGTATTATTCAATGATAATTCAAGGACATACCAATATGTCAAATTGAAATTAACACCACTGTTTGAATATTGTCCTGAAATATCATTTACTCCCCACCAGTTGAAGTTTAGATTAGTATTAAATCCTTCATTAGCAAGAGCATCCCTACTGTCATATATTCGATTATAATTAACAAAAGTATTATTTACAGCATCACTAATCACAATACTGGCATTATTAATAATAATATTATTACCAGTTATGTTAGTCCAATTACCATTAATATCAATAGCTCCACCATTACCATAAATATTAGAATTAATAATTAAGCTATTACTACCAAATATAATAATAGCTTTTGAGTTATTGGTTAAATTAAGATTAATTAATTTATTACCACTAGCTGAAGTATTAATAGTTATAGCAACATTTTTCATATTACTAATATTAGAATTCAAAATACCATTATTATTACCAGTTATAATAATAAAACCTGTATTATCCGTATCTATAACAGAAGGCTTTGTAAATGTATAATTAGTATTATTACCACTTATTCCATAAGTATAACTGTTGTTGTTAATATTAGTACCATTTATAGTTAAATTACCAAGTGTATACACATTATTATTGTATATAAACTGAATACCTATAACATTATTTGAAATATTATTGTTGGATAAGGTGAAATTAGTTGTATTGATACCAATAGCCTGAGTATTAGCTGTGAAATTAGAGTTACTTATATTAATACTACCATTTGTGTATATTCCTCCACCATAAACTGCAGAATCATTAGTAAAATTAGAATTTATAACTGTAAAATTATTAGCCCTATTATAAATAGCACCACCCATAGTAGCATTATTATATGTGAAAATAGATTTATTTACACTAAAATTATCAGCAACATTATAAATAGCACCACCCATAGTAGCATTATTATATGTGAAATTAGAACCAGTCACATTAACAACACTATTACCTCCATTATAAATAGCACTACCATACGTAGCATTATTAGTATTAAAAGTAGAATTTGTAACATTGAAGTTACTATAATAAGCATTGTAAATAGCACCGCCATAGGTATTTGCAGTATTATTTATAAAAGTAGAGTTAATAATGCTAAAATTGAGTTTATTATCACTAGAAAATGCATTACTATAAATAACACCACCATAATGATCTGCAGAATTATTTATAAAAGTAGAATTAATAAAACTAAAACTACCATTATTAATACTATAAACAACTCCCCCACCATAATTACTACCTGCAGAATTATTAATGAAACGAGATCCAGTTACAGTGAAATTAGAATAACTATTCATAATAACACCACCATAACCATTAATGCCTTTATTATCCGTGAAATTAGAATTCGTGATATTTAAATTAGCATAACTATAACTATAAATAACCCCTCCACCATCAGCAGCATTATTAAATGCAAAATTAGAAGAATTAATAAGGAACTTACCAGAATTATAAATAGCACCACCCTGCTGAGTAGCATTATTATATAGGAAATTAGAACTAATTAGATTGAAATTACCATTGCTATAAATAGCACCACCACTTCCATTGCGATTGCTATTATTTGTGAAGTTAGAATTCATAACACTAAAATTACCACCAGTATTAAGAATAGCACCACCAAGATACCCTGGAGCCATATTGCCAGTGAAATTAGAATTATTCACATTAAAAGTACCATAATTATAAATAGCACCACCACCACTAAAACTACCATTAGTTGCAGTATTATCTCTAAAAGTAGAATTATTCACACTAAAATTACCATAATTAAGAATAGCACTACCAGTATTAGTAGTAAAAGTAGAATTCATAACACTAAAATTACCAAAAACACCATGATTATAAATAGCACTACCAGGATTTGCATTATTATTCTCAAATTTAGAGTCATGAATATTGAAACTAGCATTACCATCATTATAAATAGCAGCACCCCATGATGCATTGTTATTTTTGAAAATACAATTTATAATGGTTATTTTGTTGTTGTTATTTGAAGCATATATTGCACCACCATAACCACTAATAACATTAGCATTTTGGAATGTTAAGTTTTGGAAGGTTATATTGTTATTATTTCCAGTGACATTAAATAATCTTCCTGCATTTTGAGCATCAATGACAACATTTTCAGCATTACCATTTCCTTTAATTGTCAGATTTTTGTTGGAAAAGGCTAAATTATTATCACGATCATTTACTTTATTATATGTTCCAGCACCTAAAGTAATAGAATTATTAACATTCCCTCCACTAGCAATAGTACCTACAGCAGTATTAATTGAATCAGTAGTTGTAAGTGTGATATCAGCAGCACTAACAGATGAAACACTAACAAATAAAATAGCTATTAAAGATATTATAATAGCTATTTTAAAAACACTATTTTTAGAATTATTATTAATATTAACATTACTCATTTTAGAACCATCCTTATTTCTTAATTTATTAAGTGAAATTAATCCTAATAGACTTAATACTAAAATTAATCCCATAATAACCACTAAAGAAACACCAGTTTTCTTCATATCAATATTAGAACCTACAAGTTTATGGGAATTATTATTATTACTATTATTATTACTATTATTAGTGTTATTAGTGTTATTAGTACCATTAGTATTATTATTACTATTATTTGTATTATTATTATTAGAAGAATTACCTTTAAAGTTAATTATTTCTTCAGCAAAATTATATTCATCATTTCCACTAAATTCAGCTTTAAGATTATTATCTTGACTAACAGATATGATTGGATGAATTTGACCATCTTTATCTGTAATAAATGTTCCAATAACTTTATCATTTAATATCACTTTAATTGAAGCATTAGAAATTGGTTTACCATCAGTATCTCTAAGAGTGATAGTTGTTGTAGCATTATGCCCTATTTTAGTATCAGGAACATGAATATTGATATTAGCATCTTTTTTAGTGAAATTAACACCAACAGTATCGTTAGAAGGATTATACTTATCATTACCTTCAAATTTAACAGTAATATTTTTTTGAGTTTCAGTAACATTATAAGGAACCTTAGCTATTCCATTAATAAATTCAACATCAGGGTAAAGTATACCATCAATAGTAACATTGGCAACAGTATTTACAGGATTACCATCTAAATCAGTTAAATTCAAAGTAATATTAACAGTATCCCCTATTTTAGCATCAGGTATTGAAGCACTAAGATTAGTGTCACATTTAACATTAATTGTTGAATTACCAGTACCATTATCTGTATTATTTTGATCTGCAGTTACATTTGCAATATTAACAATTGTCCCCTTACCAATAACAGTAACAGTTATATTCAAAACAGCAGTTTCACCAGCACCAAGGCCACCAATAGTCCAAATACCAGTATTACTATCATAAGCTCCACGATTAACACTACTACTTACAAAACTTAACATAGTAGTATTCAACTTATCAGTTACAAATACGCCTGTAGCATTACTTAAACCATAGTTAGTGACAGTAATAGTGTAAGTAACATTATCACCAACATTCACATAACCTGTAACATTAGATACTTTAACAACACTCACATTAACATAATGAGTTACAACAAAACTAGTACTATTAACAGCACTAAGATACTTATCATTACCATCAAAAACAGCAACAACATTAATAACACCAGAAGAACCTACAAGATAATCAATACTCCACTTACCACTTGCATCGGTTGTAACATTATAATCAACACCATTAACAGTCACAACAACAGTCACATTACTAATTGAATTATTATTCTCATCTAACAAAGTACCATTAATACTAACACTATTATTCACCTTAGCATCAACTATAGGATTAATAATTAAAGTACTATTTAAAGCCAAACCATTAAAAATAGTACTATTAACAGCACCAAAATAGTTAGTATTACCATTAAACTCAGCTTCAACATTAATAACACTAGTTGAATTCACAAGATAATTAATATTCCACTTACCACTTGCATCGGTTGTAACATTATAATCAACACCATTAACAGTCACAACAACAGTCACATTACTAATTGAATTATTATTCTCATCTAACAAAGTACCATTAATACTAACACTACTACCTACCTTACTATCCAAAATAGGATTAATAACTAAAGTACTGTTTAAAGAAACCCCATTAAAACTAGTGCTATTTACAGCACCAGCATAATTATTATTACCATAAAAAACAGTAACAACATTAATAACACCAGATGAACCTACAATATAAGAAATACTCCACTTACCATTTGTATCAGTTGTAGTATTATAATTAACACCATTAACAGTCACAACAACAGCAACATTAGCAATTGAATTATTATTCTCATCAAATAAAGTACCATTAATACTAACACTACTACCTACCTTAGTATCCACTATAGGATTAATAATGAGTGTGCTATTTAAAATTGGTCCATTGAAATGAGTTGAATTTACAGCACCTGTGTAATTGCTATTACCTGCAAACTCAGCAACAACATTAATAACACCAGTTGAATTCACAAGATAAGAAATATTCCAATTACCACTAGCATCAGTTGTAGCATTATAACTAACACCATTAACAATCACAACAACAATAACCCCACTAATCGGAACACCATTTCCATCTAACAAAGTACCATTAATATTAACACTAGTATTCACCTTAGTATCACCAATAGGATTAATAATCAAAGTACTATTTAAAGAAACCCCATTAAAACTAGTGCTATTTACAGCACCTGTATAATTACTATTACCTACAAACAAAGCCTCAACATTAATAACACCAGTTGAATTTACAAGATAAGAAATATTCCAATTACCACTGGCATCAGTTGTAGCATTATAATTAACACCATTAACAGTCACAACAACAATAACACCACTAATCGGAACACCATTTCCATCTAACAAAGTACCATTAATATTAACACTAGTATTCACTTTAGTATCAACTATAGGATTAATAATTAAAGTAGCATTTAAAGAAATCCCATTAAAATTAGTGATATTTACAGCACCAGTATAATTAGCATTACCTACAAACAAAGCCTCAACATTAATAACACCAGATGAGCCTACAAGATAAGTAATACTCCACTTACCACTGGCATCAGTTGTAGCATTATAAGTAACACCATTAACAGTCACAACAACAGGCACGTTAGCAATTGAATTATTATTCTCATCAAATAAAGAACCATTAATACTAACATTACTATTAACCTTAGTATCAGAAATATGATTAATGATTAATGTGCTGTTTAGATGACCTGAGGAGTCTACATGTATTGTTGTGTTTGTGTTTGTGTTACTATCATTCAGGATTATTTCATTTGCTGTTATGTTTGCAATGTTTTGTATTGTTCCAATACCATTTATTATTACTTCGATTTCTAATGTAGCTGTTTGGTTAACTCCTAATGTTCCAACACTCCATAAACCTGTGTTATTATTATAAGTTCCTTTTGAAGGATTGGAAGCTAAGTAAGTTAGTTTAGAATCTAGAATATCATATACAGATACATTAGTTCCATTGTCTAAACCATTATTTTTAATAGCTATTGTGTATTTAACATGATCTCCGATATGAGACACGCCTGTTACATTAGACACCTTTGTAATGTTTAGATTTACTGCTGGTGTGACGTTGATTGATACTGTAGAGTTTATAATTGGATCTTTAAGTGGTTCTAAAGCTTTTACATTGTTTGCAGTGTTGTTTATTTCTCCAGATTTAATAACTTGAACAATCATTTGTAGTGTTACATTTGTCTTACCTGCAATATCTCCAACATTCCAAATACCAGTTGTTTGGTTGTAGGATAAGCCACCAGTCCAATTAATAAGTTTAAAATTATCACCAAGTAAATCAGTGAAAGTAACATTAGATGCAAAATCATCCCCATTATTATATATAATTATTGTAAATTCAATAGTACCATTATTCGAAATACTTGTTACATTAGCAACCTTAACAATAGTAAGATTAACACTAGATTTATTCTCAATAATAAGAACAAGATTCTCACCATCTACTAAAGCATTAATAGACCCTTGAAGATCAGTATCACTTAACATAACAACTTGAGAGAATATGAATGACCTTATATCCCCACTAATATTATTAACAATATTAGTACTATTTCTAATTAACACCTCAACTGTAAAGTAAGGCAACAAGCTTGGATCATTAGCATCTGTATTATTCAATACAAATACAGATGATAACACTGCAGTAGTATTTATTGGATATTTCACTGTTGCATTCTGAGTTGTATTAAATGTAGAATTAAGTGAAACTTGCATAATATAATAATTACTTAATGTAAGAGTGCCTCCCTTCCTTATAACAGAAGTTCCATTAGGATTAGTATTATTTCCCCACCAATTATAATTAAGATTAGCAGTGCCACCAGCCATAGAAAATTGAGCATCAGGAGCATTATTATTGTAAAAACGATTATAATTCACATTTAAAGTTCCTAAATGAATATAAATAGCAGCACCATGTAGAGCAGCAGAGTTATTAACAAAAACACTACTACTTACAGTTAAACTTCCCCCATTACTACAAATAGCACCACCACCCAAAACATCCTCAACAGTTCCAGTAGCAGAATTATTAATGAAACTAGCATTAAACACAGTAAAATTGGAAGCATTATGATTATAAATAGCACCACCACTACGAGTAACAGAATTACCAACAAAAACACTACCATTACCCACAACAAAATTAGCACCAGCAAAATTATAAATCGCAGCGCCATCAGTAGCAGAATTATTAACAAAGACACTATCATTACCCACAACAAAATTAGCACCAGCAAAATTACAAATAGCACCACCACTCCAACCAAAACGGTGAGCAGAATTATTATTAAAAATACTACCATTACCTACAACAAAATTGGCACCATAACTATTATAAATAGCACCACCACAGCTAGAAGCGAAATTATTTATAAAACTTGTATTTTCACCTATAATGAAATTATTTCCATTATTATTATAGATAGCACCACCACCCCGAGTAGAACCAGAATCAAAAGCAGAATTATTAACAAAAACACAATCACTACCCACAATAAAATTGATGCCAAGATTAAAAATAGCACCACCAGAAATAGTAGCAGAATTATTAACAAAAACACTACCATTACCAAGACTAAAATTTCTACCATCAAAATTACAAATAGCACCACCACTACCATCAATATAATTATTAACAAAAACACAACCACTACCAACAATAAAATTGGCAGCATCATGATTATAAATAGCACCACCATTATATCTTCCAGTGTTGTTTATGAAACTTGTATTTTCACCTATAGTGAAACTAGTTCCATTATTATAAATAACACCACCATAAGATTTTCCTGTGTTGTTTATGAAACTTGTATTTTCACCTATAGTGAAATTAGTTCCATTATTATAAATAACACCACCATAGGTAACAGCAGAATTATTAAGAAAAACACTCTTCTTACCTATAATAAAATTAGCACCATAATAATTAAAAATAGCACCACCACTAGAACTAGCAGAATTATTTATAAAACTTGTATTTTCACTTATGGTAAAATTAGCTCCAACGTTGTTATAAATAGCACCACCATAAGATGCAGAGTTATTAATAAAACTAGAACCCTCTAGTATGACTTTAGAACCATTATTATAAATAGCAGAACCATTACCATTAGTACCATTAATATTAGCATTCATAAAAGTTATGTTTATGAATGTGACATTTAAGCCTCTGCTGATGTAAAAGAGTCTTCCTGATCTTTCTCCATCTATTATTACTTTTTCTTTTGATTCTCCAATGTAGGTTATGTTTTTTGTTATGTTTATTTCTTTATTGTTTGATCCTGTGTATGTTCCATTTGAGTGTGTAAAAATTTTGCCTCCTGAAAAATGAATTATTACTAAAATCATGACTCAGTATAACTTTAAATCATTGCAGTTTCTGTCAAATATATTACATTAACTGTCTCATAAGTCTCCTAACTTATTGTTATATAAATTAGTTCTCGACTGGCTTTTTAATCTTGTTATTTTCCTTAAAAATATGATTATTGGCTAAATATACTAATAATTAGTATGCATTTCATGATAAAATATAATACTAACTTTCTCAGGAGGCAAAAATTTTACATAAGTGCTAATAATGAATAATGTTTAATTTTCAGAAGTCTTCTTTAGAAATTAACACATTATATACTTTTCAACAGAATCTACAAATTATACTACTGCAATTACGCTACTACTGTCATGACAATTTAATATTATGGTTTTAAATGTTTCGTTATCTTTCTAATTAAGCTTTAATTTTCTTTATTTTAGCTATATAGTATGAAATTAATAATATATAAACATTTAAAATTAAATAGTCATGACACTACAGAATTTTTTCTAAATTTTTGAAAGATTACTCCAGCAATTATATATCCTAAATCAAAAGTTAAAAAGTAAATAAACACACTAAAATCAATGAAATGAACATATGGTATGTTAAATCCTGTTAAACTACTGTACACCCCAAGTAAAGCTAATATTAAAACTGTAAATTCTAATGTAAGCCTATAATCGAAGAAGAATTTTAAGAACTTATTTTTATAAAATTTAGAGTTATCATTTCCAATTTCATCTATATATTCTGCTAATATGCATATTATTAACGTGGCTAAGCTTAGACCAAGTAATGGACCTGTGAAGAAATTAAATATTACACAGGTTAATATGAAAAATATTAATGATATTACATGATGAATTCCATCTATCTTTAATGATAAAATTCCAGCTATTATGATTGTTAAGAATATATAGCTAGCATCGATAGTGTTGCTTGCTAAATAGCCCATCAAAATCCCGCTAAATATAGCTAAAATAGAAGCCATCAGTTTATTTGAATTTTCATCATACTCATCATCGGAAAATTTCATCAAAAAGCCTGACAGAAACCAACAGCATAGGATGGTTATCAATATTGTGTTCATAAGCAACCTCTTTATATTAATAATCTAGTTAAATTAATAATCAATTAATAGCTATTGTTCTATTTGTCCCTATCATTTTATCATTGAAATTCTATAGTATTTAAATCTTCTATATCCTTACTATTTCTAAATTAGCTAATTTTTCTTCAATTTCTTCTGTAGCCTTAATAACTGCATCCACATGTGGACTATCCTCAGAAATTTGATCTAAGTAATCAAATGCCTCATCAAATAATCCAAGACCACTTAATATCAATGATTTGATAATTAAATTATGGTCGTGATTTCTAGAATCTTCATTTTTTATAGCCTTGTTAATATATTCTAGGGCTAAAACATCCTCTCCTACCACGTGAGCAAAATTAGCTTTAGTGGATAAAGCATAAGAAAAATTAGGATCTTCATCAAGAACTTCATCAAGAATATCCAGAGCATCTGAAGAATTATTTTTCTTTGCAAGATAAATAGCTTTATCTACCTTAGCCCCTTTTGGACGTAGATTATTTTTAATTCTAAATTCTATTATTTCATATGCTTCTTCAAGTCTTTCTAACTTACTCAAAACAAAGATTTTTTTAGAAAGTGCATCTAAATGATGAGGATCATGATTTAGAACATTATTACAAGCATCTAAAGATTCTTCATACATAAATTCCATGGAGAATAATTGTGCTTTGAAAAATAAACAATCTAACCATAATGGATCTTCTTTTGGGAAATTATCAATAAACTCAAATGCTTTTTCAAAACCACCTACATTAAATAAAGTATATAATAAATTTTCCATAATCATCTTATTTTCTGGATTTAATTTAAAAGCTTCTTTAAGAAGTAATAATGATTCTTCATTTTTGTCAAACTCACGCAAAAACTGACTTATTTTACAAATAAAATTCATATCATTAGAATTTTTTTCTAAAGCTTGTTTACAAGTTTTTAAACATTCTTCATTTTTATTTAGATAAGTCAAAGAAGCTATTTTAAGGAAATATACTTCATGTTGGTTTGAATCTAATTTCAATAATTGGTTTGCTATTTTAATAGCTCTTACATGATTAGAAGCATTATATTCTTTACGCAACTTTTTTAAAAGTTTTTCTTTACTGATTTTTGACATGTTTTACCTTTTAGTATTTTAATTGTTGATAATATATTTATTAAATATGGTACTTAAAATTTAAGCTATTTGATGAATTACTATTGTTATTTTTTAAGAATTAATTAATCTTTTTATTATCTAACAATAATGAACAATATAATATAAATAATAGCTATTATATATTGGCTGTGCAATAATTAATTTTTCAGTTGATGGATGACAGTGAATTTTCTTAGTTGTGGTTAGATTGTAAATTATTTTTTGTAGTTTTTTTTATTTGTTGTCTATGTTTTTCATTGAATATCTATT
>NZ_LWMT01000292.1 GCF_001639265.1 Methanobrevibacter filiformis | reverse complement strand
CTCCAGTTGTGTTCAAAAGTTTAAAACTCTCATTAAGTAAATCAGTGAAAGTAACATTAGATGCAAAATCAGCCCCATTGTTAGTTATATTTATTGTGAAGTTAATAGTACCATTATTTGAAACATTTGTTACATTGGCAACTTTAAGAATAGTGAGATTAACCTTAGTTCCATCATCAAGAATAAGAATAATATCCTCATCATCTGCTAAAGCATTAATTGATCCTTGGAGATCATTATTAGTTAACATTACAACTTGAGAGAATGTTAAGTTCCTTATATCACCAGTACTATTATTAACAGAACCTGTGCTGTTTCTAAGTAATACTTCTACTGTGAAGTAAGGTAATAAACTTGGAGTATTAGTAATATTGGTAGTTAAATTATTCAATGTTAATTTGTAAGATAAGTTTGCTGGAGTGTTTTTTGTGTAATTTCTTGTTGCATTTACAGTTGTGTTAAATGTTGAATTAAGTGAAAGTTGTAATACATACCAATAGCTAAGGTTTAAATTCAGACTAGAGTTAGTGTATTGATCAGTGATATTATTTTTTCCCCACCAATTAAAGTTCGCATTAGTATTATTTCCTGAGTTTATCATACCTAAAGCATTTTGATAAATTCTATTGTAATTTAAGGTGTTATTAGACCCTGTGATGTTTACACCTACTATTGTATTATTTACAATTGTTGTGCTTATTATGGTATCATTGAAACCATCCATTATTGCTCCTATTTCATTTCCTCTTAATGTTCCATTAGTAAAAATATTATCATGATTAGAAGAATTAAAAGTTAAACCAACTTTTAAATTAGCTATTGTAATGTTAGAGAACGTATTATTTTCTCCATTTACAAATATTCCTCTTGTGTTGTTATTTCCAATTATTGAACCATTAGAAATATTATTTCTATGACCATCAACAAGTAAAACAATATCATTATTAATTATAATATTATTACTTAGTAAATAGCTATTTAAATCAATAGTTGAATTATTAAAACCAATTCCTAAAACACCACCATTACCATTAAAGGAATTATTACTAATAAAAGTCTGATTATTCAATGTATAAATAGCCATATGAGCATTATTAGAAAATACAGAATTATTCACAGTCAAATTAACTCCAATATTATAAATAACACCATAAGAAGCCTTATTATCAGTAAAACTAGAATTAATCACACTAAAATTACTACCAATATTATTAAAAATAGCTCCACCACTAATACTAGCATTATTACCACTAAAACTAGAACCACTCACACTAAAATTACCACTACTACTATAAATAGCACCACCATAAAACCCCGCATTATTACCACTAAAACTAGAATTAATCACACTAAAATCACCAACACCATTATTAAAAATAGCACCACCATAAATACTAGCATTATTACCACTAAAACTAGAACCACTCACACTAAAATTACCATTATTATTAAAAATAGCACCATGACTAACATTATTACCACTAAAACTAGAATTAATCACACTAAAATTACCACCACTACAATAAATAGCACCACCATAACTAGCATTATTACCAAGGAAACTAGAATTAATCACACTAAAATTAGTACCATTATTATTATAAATAGCACCACCGTAAATAATAACATTATTACCATTATTACCAATGAAACTAGAATTAATCACACTAAAATCACCACCCCTATCATTATAAATAGCACCACCATAACTAGCAGTATTATTAATAAAACTAGTATTTTCAGTTATAGTAAAATTATTTCCCTTGTTGTTGTAAATAGCTCCACCACTGTAAGCAGTGTTATTTATAAAGTTAGAACCTTTTATTATGATTATAGAACCATTATTATAAATAGCACTACCATTATTACCCAATCCATTTATATTAGCATTTACAAAAGTTAAGTTAATTAATGTGACATTTAGACTATTATTAATGATGAATATTCTTCCATTGTTTAATGCATCTATTATTACTTCTCCACTTAATACTGTATAACCAAGGAGAGTTACATTTTTGTTTATGGTTAAGTTGGTGTTGTTTTTTGGTATTCCATTAGTGTTGTTGTAGTTGTTTCCTGCTATGTGTATTGTTCCACTGTTTTGTACTATTTCTAATGCTTTTTCTATGGATTGTAGTGCATTTGTCCAGTTTACGCCAGTGTTAGTGTCTAGTCCTCCTGTTGCATTAACATAAACATCTAAACCACTAAATGCTGTAAATGTGTAATTACTTCCATTTATAGCTATGTTTCTTTGGTCTGTAGTTATGTTTGCGGTATTTTTAATTGTTCCATTATTTATTATGGTTACATTTATTGTTAATGTTGCTGTTTGACCTTCGGTAAGTTCTCCAATTGTCCATTTACCTGTAGTTTCATTATATGTTCCAGTTGATGGGTTTGCAGAATTGAATTGTAGTTTAGTATAATCTAAATTATCCATTACATAAACTCCAGTGGCATTAGATTCTCCACTATTATTTACAGTGATTGTGTATGTTATATTGTCTCCAGTGTATTGTGTTCCTGTTGCATTAGCTATTTTAACTATGGTTAGATCTACATCAGTTATGTTAAGTATTACTGAGCTTGTGGTGTTGTTGTTAGTGTTGTTTTCATCTGCTTCGACTATTGCAGTGTTTTTTATAATTCCAGTTCCAGTTATGGTTACAAATACTTCTAATGTTACTGTTTCTCCTGGTTCTAGTACTCCGATATCCCATATTCCAGTACCATAAGTATAATTTCCTTTAGTTACAGTTGAGTTAATGAAATTTACTTTATTGTAATCGATTGTGTCTTCTACATAGACTTCTGTTGCATTATTTAATGTTCCATGATTAGTTACAGTTATTGTGTAAGTTATATTGTCTCCAACATGAACATCTACGCTTTTATTTGCAACTTTCACAAGACTTACATTAACTGTGTAATCAATATCTTCACCAATAATGGTTAAAATAAGATTTTCACTATCAGATAAAGCATTAATTGAATATTGTGTATTAGGATTATTGATTACTACAGTTTTATTTAGGCTGGTATTTCTAATATCTCCAGTTGAACTGTTAACAATATCAGTACTGTTTTTAACTAATACAGTTACTTCAAAGTAAGGAAGTAAGCTTGGATTATTAGTTATTGGGATATTAAGTGATAAATTATAGGTTAAATTAGCACTTTGATTTTTACTGTAATTTCTTGTTGCATTTTGGATTGTGTAATAAGTATTATTCAATGAAAGTTCAAGTACATACCAGTATGTTAAGTTGAAATTAGCACCACTATTTGCATACTGACCAGTAATATTATTTAATCCCCACCAATTAAAGTTAGCATTAAGATTAGTACCAGAATTATTAAGTCCCAAAGTATTATTATAAATACGATTATACTGAACAATATTATTATTTCCTGTGATATTAATACCAATGATAGTATTATTAACTATAGTTGAACTCATAACAGTATCATTAGAACCTAACATTGATATACCAATTTCATTACTATAAAATGTAGCATTGCTTATTATATTTCCACTGTTAGTTGTATTAAAAGTGAAACCAACTTTTAAATTAGCTATTGTAATATTAGAAAAAGTATTATTATGACCATTTACAAATATTCCTCTTGAGTTATTATTTCCAATAATAGAACCATTAGAAATATTATTCCCAGAACCATCAACAAGCAAAACAATATCATTATTATTAATTATATTATTACTTAGTAGATAGCTATTTAAATCAATAGTTGAATTATTAAAACCAATTCCTAAAACACCACCATTACCATCAAAGGAATTATTATTAATAAAAGTCTGATTATTTAATGTATAAATAGCTATATGACTATTATTAGAAAATATAGATTTGTTCACAGTTAAATTAGCATAAATATTAGATGAATTAAAAATTAGACCAACTTTTAAATTAGCTATTGTAATATTAGAGAAAATGTTGTTCATCCCATTTACAAATATTCCTCTTAAGTTATTATTTCCAATAATAGAACCACTAGAAATATCATTCCCAGAACCATCAACAATTAAAACAATATCATTATTATTAATTATATTATTACTTAGTAGATAGCTATTTAAATTAATAGTTGAATCATCAAAACCAATTCCCAAAACACCATTATTCCCATTAAAGCTGTTATTATTAATAAAAGTCCGATTATTCAATGTATAAATAGCTATATGTGTATCATTAAAGAATACAGACCTATTCACAGTTAAGTTATCTCCAGTATTATAAATAACACCATAAAGAGCCTTATTACCAGTGAAACTAGAATTAAACACGCTAAAATTACCACCATCATTACTAATAGCAGCACCACTACCAGAAACACCATTAGCATTATTACTAGTAAAAATAGAATCATTCACACTAAAATTATCACCATAAAAGTTATAAATAGCGCCACCAGTACCCAAATTAACATTATTACCAATAAAACTAGAATTAAACACACTAAAATTAACTCCATTTGCATTAGAAATAGCACCACCACGACTAAGAGCAGTATTACCTGTAAAACTAGAATTCTTCACACTAACATTATCACCATTACTATGAATAGCACTACTAACACTAGCATTATTACCACTAAAACTAGAATTACTCACACTAAAATTACCACCATCATAATTATAAATAGCACCACCACCACTACTAGCATTATTACCACTAAAACTAGAATTACTCACACTAAAATTAGCACCCCTAATATAAATAGCACCACCACTACTAGCATTATTATCACTGAAACTAGAATTCTTCACACTAACATTATCACCAATACTATGAATAGCACCACCACTACTAGCATTATTACCACTAAAACTAGAATTACTCACACTAAAATTACCACCACTATAAATAGCACCACCATAATTACTAGCATTATTACCACTAAAACTAGAATTACTCACACTAAAATTACCACCACTATAAATAGCACCACCATAACGAGCATTATTACCATTACCTGTGAAAGTAGAATTACTCACACTAAAATTAACATAATTATTATAAATAGCACCACCATAATTACTAGCATTATTACCACTAAAACTAGAATTAATCACACTAAAATTACCATAACTATTATAAATAGCACCACCATAATTACTAACATTATTACCACTAAAACTAGAATTACTCACACTAAAACTACCATAATTATTATAAATAGCACCACCATAATTACTAACATTATTACCACTAAAACTAGAATTACTCACACTAAAACTACCCCTATTATTATAAATAGCACCACCACCATCAGTAGCATTATTATTTGTGAAATTACAATTTATTATTGTTATTTTAGAGTTAGAGTTAGAACTGTAGATAGCACTATTATTACTATTTATAAATGTTAAGTTTTTAAATGTTACATTACTCCTTGTGCCTGAGATATTAAAGATGTTGCCAAGTTTTCTCGCATCTATTATTATTAAGTTTCTTGCCCCATTACCCTGTATTGTGATATTTATACTTGTTGTAATGTTATTTTTAATATCAGTAGTTTTATTATATGTTCCTGGATTAAGTGTTACTGTATGATTAGTGCTAGTAGCATTAGTTAGAGCTACAGCTCCGTTAATACCTGTAGTATTTGTAGTACTAATGGTAACATCCACAGCACTAACAGATGAAACACTAACAACAAATAAAATAGCTATTATTGACAATATAGCTATTGTAGTCAAACTTTTAGAAAAAGTTTGATCAAAAAGCTGTTTGTGAAATAATCCTTTTGAAGATTCAGATTGTTTTTGTTTTTTCATAGAATAATTATTCAATTTTATAATATTTTCCTTATTTTCTAATTTCATAGTATCTGTTCTCTCATGTGTAGCATATGATTGAATTATTCATTTAATTTATAAACTCATATTAATTTAAGAACAACAATTAAAGTATATCCAATTATATGACAATATTGGATAACATGAACTTATTTCTATAAATAAATATTAATTATAAATTAAATATTATATTTTGTTAATTATATATTAAGTTCGACTAATATATAAATGTTATTGTTATACCGAACATATAATATATCAGCGAAAATTCTAAAAAATTAAATCTTATTTTCTTGAAATATGAGATTATTATTTCTACTAACTGGTAGAATATATTATGATAATCCTACTAGTATTTGAGAAATGAGGGCATTAATGGTTATGGTAGTGTAATATTAGCCATAACTTGAAGTAAAAAGGCTTGAAAATATAACTAACATGGGATGGAATCTAACTGCCGATCAAGAGATAGAATATCCTGGTATATCTTTAATCATTCTTAAACACTTAAATCAGATCTAACATAGAAAAATGAGTTTTATAAGGATTTATTATTATATATTTTGTTTTATATAAAACGAATTTTATGATAGCTATTAAAATAATATTTAATATAATTTTCTTGATTGTAATATAACTATAAATATTGTGTTATTTGACAAAAAATTTTCTACTCGACAAAATTATCTAATATTTAAGAGATTATTTAATGATATTTTTTAGAATTTAATCTTTATTTAAATAGATCATAGTAAATTATTAATGTATACTTAATTAATCATGATAATATTTATTATATAGAATAAAAATATTTTTTAAGTTAATATTCTCGAAATAAGAATGTCCTGATAGCATTTTTTAAAAAGAAAAATTAACTGATGTATTTTAAATCAAAGAACCAATATAATTATATACTTGACAATTTTTCATCAAAATCAACTTAAATCAACTTATTTACTAATTAACTATTTAAAAATTGATATTATTAGTAAATAATTATTATTTAATATAATTTTACATTAATTTCAATATTACATTCGTTAATAATCTTAATAGTACTTTTAATGAATATTTAAATGAATATAAGATATTTTAGTTTGTTATAAGTTTTTTAAAGAATAATTGATTTTTGGATGAGTTTAAGTAGTTTGATTATAATCAAACTATTAATTTACAAGGTTTTGTTAGTATATAAACTAATAATATTTTTAAATCATGGATTTATTTATTTTTATCAAACTAAAGATTTCTAATAAATGGTCTCTTTTTCAGAATGCTTATTTTTTAAAATAGGTTCTGATCAAACTTTTTTAAAAGTTTGGAATGTTTGTTTCATAATATTAACAGTGCAAAAAGAATAAGTTATTTGGAATGACTATAGTTAATCATTTATTTCATCTAAAATTTCTTTTTCTAAATCCACATAGGAAATTTTACCTATTTGAGTTAAAGGTAGCTCATCTCTAAAAACGAAGTCTTGTGGGACTGACCATTTACTCAAATATTCCTTACATCTTTTTAAAAGCTTATGTTCTAATTCTTTTGAAGGGCTACATCCATCTTCAAGAATAATATATGCCCTAATTTTTTCCATTTGATATGGATCAGGAACTCCAACAACACAGCAGTTAGCTACTGTATCATCCTCTATTAAAACATTCTCAATTTGACTTGGAAAAACTGAGTATCCAGAGCTTTTAATGATTCGTTTAATTCTTTGCTTGAAATATACAAATCCATCATTATCCATAGACCCAAAATCACCAGTATGAATCCATAAATAACCATCACTATGCTTTTGAAGTACTATATCAGTTTCTTCTTTTTCTTTATAGTATTCTAGCATTACAGTAGGTCCTGAAATGCAAATTTCCCCTTCTTCATCTAAAGCACATGGTTCTTGTGTTCCAGGGTGACATATTTGATATAAAGTGTCTGGAAATGGAATTCCTATACTTCCATGACGATATTCATCTGGAGGAGTTAAACAACTTGCTGTTACTGTTTCAGTTAAACCATACCCCTCCCGTATATTAACTTTAGCTCCTTTTTCATGGATAAAATTCTCAAAGTTAACTTTAATTTCATTAGGCAATGTATCAGCACCAGAAAATATTCCTTTTAAACAAGAGAAGTCTGTTTTTTTCATTTGTTTAGTATTGACTAATGCTGCAAATAATGTTGGAACTCCTGCAATAAAATTAGGTTTATATTTATTAAATGTTTTAGCAAATTCTTCTGTATTAAATTTAGGAACAAGAATAGCTTTAGCTCCAAATACTAAAGTAGTGTGCATTGAAACCCCTAAACCAAATCCATGGAAAAATGGCATTATACACATCATTGTATCATTTAGTTCAACTTTTACTTGAGAACCAGTTTGCAGTGCAAGAGCATTAAAGTTCAAGTTTGATAATACAACACCTTTTTGTTTACCTGTGGTTCCACCAGTGTATAAAATAACTGCAGGATCATCTTTTTGAGCAATGTGAAACTTATAAGTGTTAGATTGTTTGCCTAATTTAAGAAGATCTTTCCACATTATAATATTATCATTTTTAGGAATTTTTGGTATTTTACGACCAGAAAATAGCCAGAACCCAGCTCTTTTAGCAGAACTTAAATAATCTTGGATTTTACATACGATAATTCTCTTTAAATCCACATTATTCAGATTTACAAAATTTTCAAATGCAAAATCAGTTGTTAAAACAAATTTACTATCTGTTAAAGTTAAATAATACTCTATTTCTTTAGGAGCAGATAATGGATGTATCATATTAGAAACTGCCCCTATTTTATTAACTGCATAAAAAGCAATAACTGTTTGAGGAATATTTGGAAGACAAATGGTAATTTTATCTCCCACCCCTAGACCTAAATGAATTAATGCTTTAGCACATTGATCAATAAGGCTAATTAGCTCATTATAACTTATATTTAATCCTAAAAATTCTAATGCTTCATTATTTGGACGATTTTCTCCAATAAATTCTATCATTTGATACATGTTTTTATCAGGATACTCAATATTAGGAAATGTATTTTCAGAATAATATTTTATCCATGGTCGATTACAATCTAAATCATCACGTGCAGGTTTTAATATAAAATCATTCAAATTTTCCATAAAATCATTCCATAAAAATTAAAAATTAGTTATAACTAGTAAAAAGATCATTAATAAAAAAGCATTAAAATGATTTTCAAATAAAACTGATATGTGTTATTATTTGATAAAGCTATCCCCGTATTATAATTCAATATTATGTATTAATATAATTAATAAATTAGCAGATAGTTAATAATATGAAACAAACTTTTAGAAAAAGTTTGATCAAAAGCTGTTTCCAGAAATAAACTATTTTGATCATACCAAATGCTTTTATTAATATGAAACAAACTTTTAAAAAAAAGTTTGATCAAAAGCTATTTCCAAAAATAAACCATTTTAGGTATAAGGAATGCTTTTATTAATACGAAACAAACTTTTAAAAAAAGTTTGATCAAAAGCTATTTCCAAAAATAAACCATTTTAGGTATAAGGAATGCTTTTATTAATATTAAAAAATAGGAATAATAATACTATTAACAATAAAATTAATAGTTATTTGTCAATAGGTACTTCTTTCAATCGTTTATCCAATAAATAAGGATTGTTTAAAATATCTTGTAATAGATCTAAGCTTTTTACAAAATAAAATCCATCAGTAATACGTTCATCCATTGTAATAGCTACATCAACCAAATTTTTTTCAACAAATCCTTCCTTAGTTGAAACAAGTTCTTTTCTTGCCCTACCTAATGTAAGAAACATAGAACATGTCCCTCTATCGTATAAATGATGATATGGAACTTTTTCAAGACCAATACTCCCTAAATTTGCAATAAATGCTGAAGCTTGCATAGTATCTATGTCTTTAAGAACTTTTGGACCATGACCAATAAATGCAAATAAATCAAATAAAGCTATGACAATTGTAACCATAAATGTTGGAAATTTCATTAAAGTTTTTATAAAATCTCCTGTACCATCATCAGTCTCTTTTTTAACATTAAATATAGATTTATCTAATACTTCCTTTACATCCTCAATATTGGAATCTCTAAGAAATGGTGACACTGTTGATGATTCCTCTCCATCATCATTAAAATTTTTTTTAATAACATATCCAATTTCAATATCATGTCTTTGATATATCCTTTTACCTGAAATAAACCTGTTTAAATGAGGTCTAAGAGCAATAACTCTTGTTAAAGCAGCTATAAAAAATAGATTAAAACCATATTTTTTAATACTATTATTTTCATTGTTTTCTAATTCAAGATTTTTATTTTTTTCATCTAAATATTCAATCACATTAGAAATATCGTAAGTCATTTTAAAGAAATTAGAAGAAGAATCTCGAGTTTTCATTAAAAAAGGAAGTAATTCATGAAAAGGTTTAACATCTCTAACTCTATAACCATCAATACGTTCACCTCTTTTTTTAGGACGAGGAGGAACTCGAGATTCAGAATCTGAACCATAATTATTATTATCAAATTTACTATTACTCATAAAATTACCTAATATTCAATATTTTAATACTTTAATTAATTTATTTCATAGCATATATATAGATTTATAATTAACTTTAAATGATTACATACTAAAATTCTCAAAATTAATAAATATATAGTATGATACCTATTTTTTGACAATATATTCATCTATCCAATTTTCGACAAAAGATATTTCATCAACTAATTCGTAGTATAATTTAACCACTTCCTTTTTTAGGTATTCAATATCTGGAATGGGGTTTCTATGTAGTATATTTTTCATAGTTCTCCATAGT
>NZ_LWMT01000291.1 GCF_001639265.1 Methanobrevibacter filiformis | reverse complement strand
ACATAAAATTAAACAAACCAAAAACAATAAGAACAACTAAAAACAATTCAACAAAACCAACAAAATATTAAAAAAAACTCACATAAAAACACAAAAAATAAAGAAAAAATCAATAAAATAGAACAAATAAAGAAACATTAAATGCGAATCCTCATATTTTTAAGGAAAATAAATAACCTTAAAATGCAAGCCACGAACTAAGTTATATAACAATAATATTAGGAGAATAGTTAATGTAAGTTAATGTAACATATTCAACAGAAACTACCATGATTTAAATTTATTATGAATTATGATTTTAGTAATAATTAATTTTTCAGGAGACAAAATTTTTAAACACTCTTTTCACACAATTTGTTCAAATGGTTATACGATTGAGAGCTTAGTGTCATGACAATTTAATATTATAGTTTTAAATATTTCGTTATCTTTTTAATTAAGCTTTAATTTTATTTATTCAGCTATCTTATGTGAAATTAATAATATAAACATTTAAAATTAATGGTCATGACATTAGATAATCTTAAGGGTAAAGAGTATAATAATGCTAAGTATTATGTGGATTATGTGAGTACAATTTTAAACAATACTAATCCTATTAAGAATGAGTATTGTGTTTAGAAAAATTAGTAGATTAATGGAGATCAATGATCTTGAGCTATAATTGGACAAGCTATGAATTATATTGATCATATTATATTTTATTATTTATTTTTTATTTAGCCTTATTTTCATTATTTTTTCATAATATTTACTTTATATTCTGTATATTTTCATATTCATGCCTTATTATTTCATATTATTAATATTAATTTAATTATAGCAATCATAAACTTTAAATATTATTCTTTTAATATTTGTTAGTAGTTATTATATATTATTAATTAAATGTTTCTGTTCAATAATGTTTATGATATATTTTATAATTAGGGGTTGTTATGGAGAAATATTTATGTTTCGGGGTCTTGAAAATGGAGTTAAAAGCAATAGACGTGTATGGTTTTTGTTTTTACTAGCATTATTTCTTTTTGTAGTGGTTTCATCTGTTAGTGGTGCTGATGTTACGGTTTCAGGTAATTCTTTTACTGATGTTGAAAGTTCTTTCAATTCAGGAGATATTGTTCATTTAGGTAGTAAAACTTATGTTTCTGATGGTAATAGGATTGATGTAGATGTGAATAATGTTGCTTTTTTAGGTAACAAGAATAATCATGCTGTTTTTGACGGTAACGGTAATGGTGCGGCTATTTTTGATGTTACTGGTCGAAATATTACTTTTAAATATATTGATTTTATAAATGTGAAATCTAATTCTTCTGGAGGATGTATCAGGTCAACTAACACCATATATGTTGATAACTGTATTTTTAAAGATAATGAAGCTGAAAGTGGCACTGGTATTGGTTTATTTGGTGGAAATAATTCCGTAATTGAAAATTCTGTTTTTATTAATAATCATGGTATTAATCCTGGTTCTGATGATTATATTGAAGGCGGAGCCATTGATACCCATGCCAATAACACTACAATTCGTAATTGTTCCTTTGAAAATAATTATGCTTTAAATAGAGGAGGAGCAATTTCTCTAGTTTTTGGTTTTGATCAAGTTATTGACTGTGTATTTAAAAATAATTCTGCCCCAGATTCAGGAGCAGTTTACAGTAGAAACTCCACAATAACCATTAAAAACTGCACATTCCAAGATAATATTGCTGATTCTCATGGTGGAGCTGTTTTCTCAAGAGCATCAAATGTAACCATCACAAACTCCAAATTCACAAACAACACTGCTGTGAATAATAGTGGTGGGGCTATCTATCACAACCCCACAGAAATGACTGTTAGCTTTAAACTAACAAACTCTACTTTTAAAGATAATAGTGCTGATACTGGTGGAGCAATATATTCTTCTGGTTCCATGTCAATAGATGACTCTGAGTTTTTAAATAATAGTGCTATTAGGTCTGCAGGTGCGATTCGTGCTGGTGAAGACTTAAAATTAACAAGATCCACATTTTCAGGAAATACCGCAGGAGCCAATGGAGGAGCATTATACTCAAGAAATAAAACAACCATCACTAACTGCAAATTCACCAATAACAAAGCAGGAACCAATGGAGGAGCTATTTACTCATTAGACAATGTTGAAATAAATAACTCAAACTTCACAAACAACATTGCAAATAACTCAGGAGGTGCAATATACACCAATGCCCAAATTAAACTCACAGATTGCCTCTTTTTAAACAATACTGCAGACTCTGAAAATGGAGGAGCAATATACTTAGTTAAATCAGCCATTTTAAAGAACACCACTTTTAAATCTAATAAAGCTGACTTAAACGGTGGATCAATCTATGCTGAAGAAGAATTAAACATAACTGGCAGTGATTTTGAGAACAATAATGCAGATAACGGTGCTGCTATTTATGCAATGGAATTACTAAACATCGTTAACTCTAATTTTATAAACAACGGTGCTAACAGCTATGGTGGAGCAATTTATTCCAAAAGTACTTTAAAATCAGATAAAAGCACTTTTTCAAGTAATTCTGCTAAATATGATGGTGGAGCAATATATGCTCTATCCAATACAGATATAAAGAACTCTATCTTTAATAATAACAATGCTATCTACGGTGGTGGGGTTTTCACTAACTCCACTTTAATTTTATCCAGTTCTAATTTCACAAAAAATCATGCTAACAATTCTGGAGGGGCAATCTACTCCAAAAAACCATTAAAAATTACCAATGGTATTTACAGTGAAAACAGTGCAGATGATGATGGAGGAGCTATTTACTCAGAAAATGATACAGATTTATCTGGAAAATTAACTTTCAAATCCAATGTAGCAAAATCTGGCAATGGTGGAGCATTATATTCATTTAAACCTACAAACATTAGTTCTATTACTTTTGAAAACAATAAAGCAGGACTAAATGGAGGAGCAATTTACACCATATCCAATACGAATATAAAGAACTCTGTTTTTAATAATAATAGTGCTGTGTACGGTGGTGGGGTTTTCACTAACTCTAATTTAACTCTATCTACTTCTAATTTCACAAAAAATCATGCTAACAATTCTGGAGGAGCAATCTACTCCAAAAAACCATTAAATATTACCAATGGTCTTTACAGTGAAAATAGTGCAAACGATGATGGCGGAGCTATTTACTCAGAAAATGATGTTGATTTATCTGGAAAATTAACTTTCAAATCTAATATAGCGAAATCTAGCAATGGTGGAGCGTTATATTCATCTAAATCAATAAATATAAGTTCTATTAGTTTTGAAAACAATAAAGCAGGTTTAAATGGTGGAGCTATTTATGCCCTATCCAATACGAATATAAAAAACTCTGTTTTTAATAATAACAGTGCTATCTATGGTGCTGGAGTTTTCACTAACTCTACTTTAACTCTATCTAATTCTAATTTCACAAAAAATCATGCCAGTAAGTCTGGAGGAGCAATCTACTCTGACAAACCATTAAAAATTACCAATGGTGTTTACAGTGAAAATAGTGCAGATAATAATGGTGGAGCTATTTTCTCAGAAAATGATGTGGATTTAACTGGAAAATTAACTTTTAAATCCAATGTAGCAAAGTCTGGTAATGGTGGAGCTTTGTATTTATCTAAATCTACAAATATAATTTCTATTATTTTTGAAAACAATAAAGCAGGTTTAAATGGTGGAGCTATTTATATTACTTCCACTATCACAGTTTCTAATTCTAAATTTAATCGTAACTCTGCATCTAATGGTGGAGGATTGTATTCAACATCAAAAGTAAATATTTCTAAGTCTATTTTCACTTATAATATTGCTCGCAGTAGTGCCAATGGTGGAGGAATCTATTCTACTGGTAATGGTTCTAAGATTTCTGATTCTGTTATAAATTACAGTACAGGTCACGGAATATTGATTCTTGCTAATTCATTAATCATTGAAAACAATATTATTAGTGGAAATAGTAATCGAGGATTATATTCTACTACCAATTATTCCATAATTCGCTCTAACACAATAAATAACAATAAACACAACGGTATCTCAGTCACTGGTCATAACAACCAGATATTATCTAATAAATTCACTGGAAACCGTGAAGGTATTGATCTAACTGGAACTAACAATGAAGTTAAATATAATACTGTAAGCAGTAGTAAATCCCGTGGTATATATGTAAAAGGCAACAGAACAATTGTTTATTGCAATAACATGTCAAATAATAAAGATAATGGTATTTATATAGCTGGTAATAGTTCAGATATTTATATGAACAATATAAAGTCCAATAATGTAGGTTTAACAGTTTATGGTAACAATACTAATGTTTCAAAAAATACTTTAAATTCTAATAAGCATCAAGGCATTCTAATAAACGGTAACAATACTAATTTAAGTTATAATAATATAAAGAGTAGTGGGAAATCAGGTATTGATCTAACTGGAAATGATAACAATGTTAAGTATAATACTGTAAGTAATAGTAAATCTCATGGCATATATGTAAAAGGTAGCAGAACAGCTGTTTATTATAATAATATCTCAAATAATAAAGGCACTGGTGTTTATATAGATGGTGATGATTCAGATATTTATATGAACAATGTAAAGTCTAATAATGTAGGTTTAGCAGTTTATGGTAACAATGCTAATGTTTCAAGAAATAGTTTAAGCTCTAATAAGCATCAAGGCATTCTAATAAACGGTAACAATGCTAATTTAAGTTTTAATAATGTAAAGAGTAGTGGGGAAGCAGGGATTGATCTAACTGGAAATGATAATAATGTTAAGTACAATACTGTAAGTAGTAGTAATTCCCATGGCATATACATAAAAGGCAGCAGAACAGTTGTTTATTATAATAATATCTCAAATAATAAAGGTAATGGTATTTACATAAATGGTAATAGTTCAGATATTTATATGAACAATGTAAAGTCTAATAATGTAGGTTTAACAGTTTATGGTAACAATACTAATGTTTCAAAAAATACTTTAATTTCTAATAAGCATCAAGGTATTTGGTTAAGTGGTAGTAATTCTAATTTAAGTTCTAACAATGTAGCTAGCAATGGTGAATCAGGTATTGCTATTTTTGGTAATAATTATTACATTTATAATAATTTCATGACTAAAAATAAGTACAATGGTCTTAAAATTACAGGTTCCAATGGAATTATTTTAAAGAATAACTTTACTAATAATAAAATTCGAGGAATACTTGTTAATGGTAGTAAATTAGCTGTAAATTCCAATATTGTAACTAATAATAAAGCTGCTGGTATACTTTTATATACTAACAATTCAAACATAACATCTAACACAGTTAAAAACAATAAAGAAGGATTATATGTTATTGGAAACATTAACAAAATTCACAAGAACACTCTAAATTCTAATAAGCTTCAAGGAATTCTAGTGAAAGGTAATAGTAATAATATAACTTCTAATACTGCAGTTAGCAATGGTGAATCAGGTATTGCTATTTTTGGTAATAAATATTATGTTAATCTTAATTCTGTATCTAAGAATAAGTATCATGGTCTTAAAATCACTGGCTCTTATGGCATTATTTTAAAGAATGAATTAAATAGTAATAAGTTTCAAGGTTTAAATGTTGCAGGTAATGAAACAGAGATAAAATATAACAATGCATCTAATAATAAGAAAACAGGTTTATTGATTAACACTAACAAATCGAATATTTCCTATAATTTAGCTAAAAACAATAATGGAGGATTATACGTTAATGGTAACAATAACAACATATTTTACAACACTAAATTAACTCTAAATCTAAAATATGGTTTATATATTAAAGGAAATAATAATGAAATCTATAAAAATAAACCCTATTCCAATAAAGGTAAAGGTCTAGTTATCGTAGGAAATAAAAGCATTATTCAAAATAATACCATAACCAGTAACTTTAAGTCTGGAATTTCTGGTAAAGGTCATAAAAACCAGATAAGATACAATGAAATCACTACTAATTCCAAGGGAGGAAAATACTGTGATTTTTATTTTAAAGGGAATTATAACAATTTCTACAAAAACACAGTTACAGAAAACAAATTCCATGGATTACATATATCAGGTAAGCACAATAACATAAATCAAAACCATTTCAATAAAAATAAGAACACACAACTAATCATCGAAGGCTCCCATAACAATGTAACCTCTAATGAAATCTTAAAAGGCCATTACATTGGAATGGCTATTTATGGAAAATATACTAAAGTTAAAGGTAACATCGTAAATGAAAATAGTGAAACAGGACTACATATTTCTGGAAACCAGAGTAATATAATTAATAACACTATTAAATCTAATGGTCGAGGAATAAGTATTAATAAAGCTTACAATAACAAAATAATACAAAATATCATAAGATCCAATGCTCAAGGAATTTATTATAATGCTTCACTTAATTATATACAATATAACAATATTGTTAATAAAAAATACAACTTACACTTTACAAAAGGTAAATTAAATGCCAACTACAACTGGTGGGGTAAAAATGAGCCGTATAAAATTAAAGGTATTAAAATTAGGACATATGCTATTGCAAAGCTCCTTGCCCCTGATAAGTTGAAGAAAAATATTTGGCATACAGTTACTATTTCATTTAGAGATAATAAAAACAAAAAATTGAATTTATCTATTCCTGCTTTAAATGTGGAATTAAGTTTTGCTAAAGGTAAAATTGAGAACAAATCTTTAGTTGTTAAAAACAATAAAGCAACGACTAAATTTAAGATTTCAAAAAATGGAATTTATACTTTAAAGGCAAATGTAGACTATCAACCACTTAATAAATCATATTTCTTGTTATATGGCAATGTTTCTTATTCATTGAATAAGAAAGGTGGTTTTGATGTTTTACTTGGTTCTGTTCTTTCTTCAATGTCCAAACCCATGAACACTGACAAGTTTCAAAAATCTTTGGATGTTTCTTTGAAAGCTTTAGAAAAATTTAAATCTCCTAGTAAGTCTTCAACTCAGTCTTCTGATAAGTCGCTCTTAGACGATATTGGTAGTTTTTTTAATCAGAAATTGTTTAAAATACCTTATTATGATGATATAAAGAAATTGCCTGGTGGGAATTATTTAGCTGGTTTGATTGATGTTGCTTTAGGTACAGATGATGGTGCTGTCACACCTTTGACTCTAGTGTTTTTAGCTGTAAGTTTTATTCCTGGTGGTGTTGCTTTTTCTAGAGGCGCACAAATTTTCAAAGGAATGAGTAAATTAGGAAATATTGCAAGGAGATTAGAAAGGAATAAACTCATAAAATCTTTTCTATCTAATTGGACGAAAATTTCTAAGGCAGGGGCTGCAATTTTCGATACTATAAGTGCTCTTGCTGATCCTACTAAGATTGCGGGTATGGTAGTGCTTAAAATTCTGGGTAGGGCTAATGCAGTGACAAAAATGATGAGTAAAAATGCAATGAAGTTTTTAGGTAGTGTTTATAATAATTTCATGTTTTTAACTGGTTTAGGCGATGCTTTAAAACCTGAAACTTGGAGCAATATTGCTACTAATATAAATAATGGTTATAAAACTGTTGTTAATGGATTGAGTTCTGGTACTAAATGGACTACAGGAATGCTAAACTCATTTGTTAAATGGGGAGGAAATAGTCTTAAATCATATGTTAAATCTACAGGCGGATGGTTAGTATCCACAGGCAAAAAATTAGTTAATGTTACCGTGTCTGGAGGGAAAGTTATTATTAAAAAGGCTTCAAATGTTTTGAAAAAGGGATATTCTGGTATTGTAAAATTTGGTCAAAAAATATATAATGCTTCTCCACCTTCTGTTAAAAAAGCAACTGATTTTACAATTTCTATTGCTAAGAAAATCACAAATGGAGTTTATAATTTTGGTAAAAAGGCATATAATTGGATTATGGGTAATTAAGGTTGTGATTATTTATGGGTTTATTTGATAGTATTGATGAAATGATGGCTGAAGATTTTGAAAGGTTTAATGATTTTAAAGATGTTAGTAGAATTGATGAACTTTTAGATCTTTTTAAAGGTTTGCGTAGGAATAAAGAATATAAGAAGATGTCTTTACTGGCTAATAAGGATATGGGTAAGTCTACTAATAAGTGGCGTTTTGATGAGAGTAAGATTCCTTTTATTAATGCTGCTAAGAAAGGTTTTGGTTTTTCTTTACCTATACATCTTCCTCCTTTAACTAAATTTATTGATTATGATTTTTTCAAAGCTTTTTATTCAATCATTCAAGTAAGTTATATTTATCGTTCTGGCGAGGCTTTAGATGATAAAGAATATAGGAGTATTATTTTAGGTGATATTGGTCCTCAAATTACTTATTTTGTTGAGGATTTTGATAAGTCATATGAAATGCCTATTCATTCTAAAAACTTTTTTAAGCGTTTGAAAAATGTTTATTATGCTGATAAGAGAGCTAAAAGATTAGAACATATAATATATTCACGGCTTTTTGTTACTATAACTCAAGAATTAGATAGTGTGATTTTGTTTGATAGGACTGTTGGTGCTTGTGCTATGTATTTAATGGCTTGCAATGCTTTGAAGAATAATCGTGATATTGTTACTTGTGAAGATGTTGTTGTTGCATATTTAACTACTTTCAAGATTCTTTCAATGGATATTAGGAAATATGTGCCTTTGTTGGATTGATAAGGATTTTGTTTAATTGATTTGAGGTTGTTTTTAATGTTAAGGAAAATAATGGGTATTTTAGCAGCTATTGGAACATTTTTATTGGTTATTCTAATATTCGTATTTGTTACATTATCTCTTTTCCCAGATTATACTTTTAGTAGTAATAAAATCCTTAATTTCATTTTTGTCATTTGTGCATTAACTTTTGCTTTTAAGGTATATAGTAAAATTGTGAATAATAAAAATGATGAAAAGGAATGTGTTGTGAATGAGGAAATTGAGGAATCTTCTTCCATTAATTATAAGGATAATGTTTTTGAAAATAGTGAAAAGTTTACTGATGAGGAATTAGGTATTCGTCCTGTTTCTACATTTACTAAGCTATTATTCTATTTAATTATTTTAATTGTAATCGTATGTGTTGTTTTATTAATAATTGGTACTTTTTTTAACTAATAGTTGAATTAGTAGGATAATTCTTTTAAAGTTACTTAAAATTAATTATGAACTCTAATAGTCCAATTAATAATAAATTTCAGGTTATTAATCACGATCAATTGTAGGGAATGTTTTATTATGGGTTTATTAGATAGTTGGGATGATATTTTTGAGGATTATGATGAAAAATTAACCGAGTTTTCAGATGTTGTTGGTTTTAATGAGTTGGCTGATATTTTAAGGAATTTACGTTATGATCATAAGGTTTTGATTGATTTGTCTGTTATTTGTGCTGTTGATACTAAAGAAGGGGCTTATAATGTGGATATTGGGGATGATAATATGTCTTTTATTTTAAATGCGAAAGATGCTTTTGGTTCTCCTCCTTTTATGCATTTTCCTCCTTTCACAAAGCTTCTTTCTATTCATAGTTTTAAGAACCTTTATGGTTTAGTTGAAGAAGTTTATGTTTTGAATAGTGGACATAGATTAACAGATACAGAATATGCTAGTATTTATTTAAGTGATATTGGAGAACAATTAAGTTTTAATGTTGAAAATTTTGATAAGAATCTTCCCATATCTGTTGTAGATGAAATTAGTTTTTTTAAGAAGCTTAAAAATATATCTTTTAGAGATAAAAGAGCAAAAAAAGTTGCTAAATTAATTTATAGTTATTTTTGTGTGGTTGATGGTGAAGATGATATTGGAATTTCCAGAGATTTTTCTAGATTGGTATATTTTGTTAGTTCCTATTTATCTGGTTGTAGTGCTCTGAGGAATAGACGAGATAATATTTCTTGTGAAGATGTGGTGACTGGCTATTTAACCGTGTTTAAGTTGATTAATTGTGATGTTCGTTCTTTAATTCCATTGATGGATGATTGGAAGAAATAATTAAATGCTATGCTTCATGGAATGATTTAGGCAGAATAGCTGGTGTTTTATCTTTACTTAAATAAAAGATTTTAATAGATTTTAAGCTTATTATTTAGACTTTAACTATGACTCAAATGAGGTGTTTTATTATGGGTTTATTTGATAGTTTTGATGATATTTTCGAGGATTATAATGAAAAATTAGGTGAATTTTCAGATGTCACAGGGTTTAATGAGTTATCTGATATTTTAAAGGGTTTACGTAATGATCATAAGGTTTTAATTGATTTGTCTGTTATTTGTACTGTTGATACTAAAGAAGGGGCTTATAATGTGGATATTGGGGATGATAATATGTCTTTTATTTTAAATGCTCAAAAGGGTTTTAGTTCTCCTCCTTTAATGTATTTTCCACCTTTCACAAAGCTTCTTTCTATTTCTACTTTTAAGAATGTTTATGGTTTAGTTGAGGAAGTTTATGTTTTGAATAGTGGACATAGATTAACAGATACAGAATATGCTAGTATTTATTTAAGTGATATTGGACAACAATTAAATTTTAATGTTGAAGATTTTGATAAAAATCTTCCACTACCAGTTGTAGATGAAATTAGTTTTTTTAGGAGATCTTCCATAATTCATTGATTAGTTAATTGATATTTATTGGTTTATATTGTGATGATGAAGTAATATTAAGTTAAAATAAGGATTATTATTTAGTTTATTGGGTTTTAAGTGGGT
>NZ_LWMT01000290.1 GCF_001639265.1 Methanobrevibacter filiformis | reverse complement strand
GATTACCTTTAGCTATTTCAATATCATCTAAATGACTACTAATAGCTTTATCATACTCATCTATTAAGATAACAACTTTTTTACCATATTTTTCATGTATTCTAATGATTAACTCTGTAAATTTACTAGTTAAATCTTCGCTTAGAAGTTCTATTGAGTGTTCCATTTTTGTCATGTTAATGAAATCATTTAAAGAGATTTCTAATGTTTCAGGATTTTTATGTCCTATGCTTGCAAAATCTAAATAGATCACAGGGTAATTTTGAGTCCAATCATATTTATCATAAATATATAAACCTTTAAATAATTCTTTATTCCCTTTAAACAAGCTTTTTAAAGTGTTGGCAAGTAAAGATTTACCAAATCTTCTTGGTCTTGATAAAAAGTATATTTCACCTTCATTAACCATCCTATGGATGTATTTAGTTTTGTCAATGTATAAATAGTTTTTTTCTATTATTTTAGAAAATGTTGCAACCCCAATAGGTAATTTTTTCATCATATGTCTCCTTTACTAATATTTAAATTGATATTTATTTATTAGTTTTATATTTAATAAATTTTCCTAATTTTTGTATTACAATACATAAAATCAAAAATATTAATATGTCTTATTATGTCTTATCATATTGTTGTATAATAATTTTATACAGTACAAAATTTAAAAGCAGTCAAAAAAGTTTGAATTAATGTATAGAATTAGAATTAATCGTATAAACATTTTATACAATGTCTAACAATTAAAAAAATAGCTATTATATATGGTCATTATAGTTTTTAAATGTTTTTAAATAGATTTTTAAGTAGAAAAATAGTAATTAGGATTTTATTAACTTAAATTTATATTTGAATTTAGAAAAGTAACATTATACAATTTTTTTAAAAAAATAAAAAGTAAGGACATAAAGTCCTTAAAAAATTTAAATTATTCTTTTTTCTTATAACTTACAATTCCAAGAGCAGAAAGTAAAACAAACAATACAGCTATTAATGGAACACCAGTAGCTTTTGTAGTAACATAAGCACTATTTGCAGCTTTAACTTTAACATCTTGAGTTTCATCTGAATTATCGGTATATTGACCATTGTCACCATCAATATCTAAATCAGAATCTTCATCATTATCAACATCAGAATCATTTTTAGTTACATTAGAATTACTTCCATTTCCATCAGGATTGGTTTCATTTTCGATAGGTCTAGTCTCAGATAAAACAATGTTTATACGAAACCTAGAGACAGGATCATCTGAATCAGACGGATTATAATGTAGATCACCATCAAATACAGCGTGATATTCACCAGATTTGTAAACATATACATTACAAGAAGCTACACCATTAGCATCAGTAGTAGCATATCCAAGAATATCTCCATTTTCATAGATGAAATAAATCTCTTGACCCTCTAAAGGATTTCCATATTTGTCAGTGAGTTTTGCAGTTAAAGTAATTTCATCTCCTTCGGTTACATTAGTAACTGTCGGACTAGTAATTACAGTAGTAGTGTTTATTTTTGTAAGATTAACATAAGCAATTCCTGAAGCAGGATCATAATCAGAACCATTGTATACAAATTTATATTCGAAATATGTTTTATTGACAAATCCTACAGAATACTCATAATTTACAGTACCATTTGTATCAGTTAAGAAAGTACCAATTTCTACACCATCAATATAAAGAGTGACATTCAATCCAGGTATAGGTTTACCTTGCACATTAAGAATAGTGCCTGTTAAATTGACAGTTTTATTATATTCAATAGTACGATTAACTGCAGTAATGTTCAACTTAGCTGCAACAACAGTAACATTAGATAATGAAGAATTTGAAGGAGCAAAAGCATAATAATAATTATTTCCATTTATTCTACTTCTAAATTCGACCCAATATTCATAATAGTCTCCAGCATTTTTATTAGCAATAGGATTATATGCTGAGACAGCATCACCATTAGCATCAGTTGCTTTTCCAGGAACAATCATACCACCTATAATATGGAAAATTACACTTGCATTTTCTATAGGGTTACCATTTGCATCAGTAAGATGAGCAAATAATGTAAAGTTTTCTCCTTTCTTAACAGTAGAATTAGCACCAGTGATAATCACAGTTGTTACAGGTATAACTTCAATATTAAATGAGTCATTAGTAGTACGAGAATCATATGTTTGATACTCATTTCCTACATATCTTATCCAATATTTAACATCCTTATAAGTATCAGCTGTGTAGTTTACAGATGCAATACCTTTAGAATTAGTAGTAGCGTTAAATGAAATATCAGCCTTTTTATCATTTGAAAATGTGAAGGTAACATTTAAACCACTTACAGGTTTACCATCTGGACCAATAACAGTCACATTAATCAAAGTTGTACTACCATATGGAACAGTAATATCATCTGGACGAATAACACTTAAAGCACCAGGAGTAACATTAATTGTAGATACTGAAGAAGTTACATTATTATAAATTAAGTTATCTTGACTATTTTCTGGAACATACTCAGCATAATAATCAAAAGATGTTTTAGGACTTAATTCTAAATAAGCAAATCCATCACTATTAGTAAATGCAGAGTCTATAAGAGTGCTATTACCATAATAATAGAAATTAACTTTTTTATTAGCCAATCCTTCACCAGTTTTATTATTTTTGAGAGTAGCAGTGATATTTACTTTTTGACCAGAAGTAATTGTTGCATTATTAAGATTTACAATAGTTGTATTGAGTTTACTAACACCTATGATCTTTACATTAGAAGAGCTATTACTATAATTAGCATTACCAGCAAATTTAATTACAAAACTGAGGGTAGCACTATTATCTGGTATATTGTAATTAAAGATTATATTGCCATCATTATCACTATTAACTGCAGATTGAGTTACATTATTAATCCATAATTCGAAAAGTCCTGTTTCTATAGGGTCACCGTTTTGATCTACAACTGTAGCTTTAACAATAGCTATAGAATTATAGGTTGTATTTTCAATACTAATTAAATTAATGATTAGATCTCCAGGTAAAATAGTAACATTTGAAGGTGAATCTTTTGAAGTAGTATTTTCATAAGCTAATATAGTTGAATTAAAGACCGCATAATACTGGAAATCTTCAGTAGGTTTTACTACATTAAGATAAGCAATTCCATTAGAATTAGTAGTACTATGTCCTATTTCTGTATTATTATTTGCATAGTAAAAGTAAATAAGTTTACCAGCAATATCGCCTGGAGAAAGTCCAGTGAGGTTAGCAATTATAGTAACATTATTTCCTCTTTTAGTACTATTATTAGTAGTAGTTATAGTAGTATTAATTTTAGATATATTTAATACTAAAGGATCCTCAGTCCTATATCCATTGTATTGATCATTTCCAGGATATGAGACAAAAATAACTAAATTATCTGAATCAATAGGAATAGGAATAGTCCAATTTGCTGTTGCAACACCATTAGTAACAGTACCATTAATATCTTTAGTTTGATTGTTAAAATGGATTGAAAAAGTTAAATCTATTGGTTCAGTCACAGGATTATTATTCTGATCAAGTACAGTAGCATTTAACACAAGTGTCTCATTGTATTTAGCTATAGTCTCATTACGTAAAGTAATATTTAAATCAGCTTTATTAACAGTAACAGTAATGTTTTTAGTTCTATTTGTATTTTGATTATCAATAAATGCAAATCCGAACTCAGTATTATTTAGAACTGCATAATATGTATCAGTTGCAGTTGCAGTAATATTCTCGAATGTAGCAACACCATTAATAACTTTAGCAGTACTTACAAAACTATCATTTTTATATAAGCTAACATTAAGACCATTTAAATTAAGATCACGATCATTGAGCTTAGCAACTAATGTAATATTGTCACCATATTGAACTGTGGTGTTTTTAGAATTAATAGTGAAATTAAATGCAGTGGCATTTAGATATGAATAAGGTAAATAACCAGTGAATCCAGTTATATTTCCTTTGAGTCCACCATATTTAGCACCTCCAGTAGTAGTATAAGTTTCAACATTGACAGTGTTTCCAGTGAAGCTAGTATTATCGAAAATTAATATGCTTAATGAACCTGTTGCTATTCCAATAGCGCCAGTTACACCATTATTATTAAATTCAGAATTATTCACTGTGAAATTTGTAGCACCTGCAACATAAATAGCACTACCATTAGTTGCATTATTATTTTCGAAATTAGAATTTTCAATTGTGATTTTCGCAGGACTACCATTATTCCTTACAAATATAGCACCACCATTAACAGCAGCATTATTTATAAAAGTAGAATCTTTTATAACTATATCTGTAGGGCCTCCAGTTGCTTGTATTGAACTACCAGAATTTGAAGCATAATTGTTCTCAAAAGTACAATTTATAAAGATTAAATTACCATAACCACTAACAGCAGATCCATATGTTCCATTAACATTTTCAAAAATACAATTTGCAAAAGTGACATTACTATTATCAATATTAATAGCACCACCTCTAGCAAAAGTAGTATTTATGTTTTTTAGAGTAATGTTCTCAAAAGTTACTTCTGAATTAGTTATGTTAAACATGTGTTTATTAGCTGGAATTGTTCCAGTAAATACAACATCATCAGTAGAATTTGCATTTTTAACAATTTTCACTCCAGTTTTACCATTAATAGTTATATCTGTATTATTGGTTCCAGAATAATTTCCATCATCAATAATTACAGTGTCATTATTAGCAATAGTAGTAAAAGCATTTTTTTACTCCTGTACTATTATCAACATGTATATCTGCAGCTGAAACTGAAGACATGGATATTGTGAATACAGTTAGTGTTAACAAAAGTACCATTAGTGTTTTGTGAACTTTTTTGCTCTTTAAAATGTTTTCCAATTTCATAATATTATCACCTCATTTTTATTTAGTAAAAACATTTAGGTATGAAACAAAAAACTTAAATAGACCAATAGTAACACTACCATAAAACAATAAGGATATATGCATGTGCATATTATAGAGTTGGTACACTTTGTAATATATGCATGTGCAGTTTTATGGAAATACTAAATACGATACAATATATATATATATATATATCATTTTCGAGTCCGATTAGTGATTTAAATGTCTATGGTTTTGCTAAACTAAATTTTAAGCTCATACCTTCTTTTTTATATATCCTTAGTACTATATAAAGATTTTTGTAAATATGTAACTACAGATTGGAAACTGTTTATTGATTAATAGCTATTTTTCATGTTTTCTATATAAAAATTATAAAAATTGATATTCAGTGTGGGTTTTACATCTAATTGTTTTAATATTAATTAATTTTTTTTATATGAGTTGTGGATAGATAATATCAATGACCAATTACTATAATTGTATAAAATTATTATACAACAAATTGAATATACAGATTTTCATAATTCCATACAGTTATCATAATATTAGTAATACTTTATAAATAAATTATATTAACACGGATAATTTTCACTATAACTATGGTAAAATATTAATAGCTATATTAACATACAATTAAACTACTAAGAACAATGTAAATTAGTTTTTATAACATAATACTATTATATTGATTACAACCTAGAAGAAAAGATTAATATGGATGAAATAGCTATTGATAAATTTAAAAAAGATATAAGATTTCGAGGAAAAATTGTCCATATTGAAACAATACCTTCTAAAAAAGCAGAACATTCAAAAATAGCTAATTTAAATAAAGATATTGAAAATTATTTAAAAGATGAAGGAATTAAACTTTACACTCACCAAGCAGAAACTTATAATCACATTAAAGAAGATAAAAATGTGATTATAACTACTGCAACAGCATCAGGAAAAACTTTAGCCTTTAATTTACCAATACTTGAAGAATTATCTGGAAACAAACAAGCAACAGCATTATACATATACCCTGCTAAAGCATTATCAAGTGATCAGTTAAGTGTACTTAAAAACTTAGAGGAAAGATTAGGTATTGATATAAAACCTGAAAGATATGATGGAGACACTGAAAGAAACAAAAGATATTCTATTCGTCAAAATTCAAGAATAATCTTAACAAACCCCTACCAATTACACCATATTTTATCTTGGCATCATCAATGGAAAAGATTCTATAGTAATCTAAGATACATTGTAATTGATGAGGCTCATTATTACAAAGGAATATTTGGCTCAAATGTAGCTTTACTTATTAGACGGTTAAAGAGAATAGCTAAATATTATGGATCAGATTTTCAGTTTATATTATCTTCTGCAACACTGGCAAACCCATTAGAACTTGCAAATAAACTAACTGGTGAAGAATTCGTTCTTGTTGACAATGATACATCACCAAGTGGTGAAAAGGATTTTATACTTTACAATCCTTTTATAAATAATAAAATAGCTATTGAAGAAAATAATGAAAAAGAAGATATTAATAATAAACTAAGTATTACTCCAAATAAAACACTAAAAAACAATTCAAACAAAGCAACACTATCCATACACCAAGAAACAGAACATATATTCATTTATTTACTGCTTAAAAATGTTCAAACACTATGTTTTACAGTATCCCGTAAAATTGCTGAATTAATAGCTATGTGGGCTAAAAAAGACATGCTTAATTATCGGAGACGATTAGCTAAGCAAATTACAGCTTACAGAGCAGGATATCTTCCAGGCGAACGTCGTGAAATTGAGGAAGGTTTGAAATCAGGTAAATATTTAGGTGTAACATGCACTAATGCTCTTGAACTTGGAATAAACATCGGTTCTCTTGATGCAGTTATAATATCAGGTTACCCTGGAACCATGATATCAACATGGCAGCAAGCAGGACGATCTGGACGGGAAAATCAAAAATCATTAGTTATTTTAGTTGCTTTTGAAAATCAACTAGACCAGTATTTTATGAATAACCCTGAGTTTTTCTTTGACAAACCTCATGAAAATGCAATAATTGATTTAAACAATCAAAATATAATTTCCTCACAAATACAATGTGCAGCAAATGAACTTGTTTTAACTGAAGAGGAATTAAAAGAGTTCAATATAAGTAAAAATACATTAAAACAACTTTTGGATAAAGAATTACTTGTAAAAAATACCAAAACAAAACATTATATTTATTCACATGATGATCAACCATCTTTTAAACATTCTTTAGACCAGCTATCAACAGATCTTTTTAAAATAATGAATAATACTGAACTCTTAGAAGTTATGGAGAAATCTCAAGTTTATAGAGAAGCACATGAAGGAGCAGTTCTTATAAATAAAGGTGAAACATATATTGTAGATAATGTTAATTTAAGAAAGAACATAGTAAATGTAGTTAAAAGAAGTGTTGAATCTCATACAATCGTTTTAAAAGATGTAGATATTAGTATAATCAATAAAATCAAAAGAGTGAAAGTTGGAAATTTCACAGTGCATTTTGGAGAGTTGGAAGTTAAAGAAGATTTCATTAAATACAAAAAAATGCATTTTTCAAAAACTTTAGGAACCTATTTTTTAGATCTACCACCTCTCAGATTTAAAACAAAAGGAATATGGTTTACAATACCAACAGAACATAAAACTATTTTAGAAGATAAATTTAAAGAAGAAGATGTCTTTCACGGAGGATTACATGGCATAGAACATGGTATAATAGGTCTTTTCCCATTACATGTAATGTGTGATAGGTTTGATATTGGAGGACTTTCAACAAATTATCACGCCGATACTCAAGAAGCTACAATATTCATTTATGATGCCTACGAAGGAGGAATAGGAATAAATGAAAAAGCAATTGAGCTATTTAAAGAAATAATCCATTCAACATATGATCTTGTTAAAAACTGCAGTTGCAAAGAAGGCTGTCCATCATGTATCTACTCACCAAAGTGTGGAAATGAAAATAAGCCTCTTCATAAAGATGCAACAATTTATTTACTTAATTTTATTAAAGAAAAAATTAATAAAGAATCAATTACTGATGAAGTGGATATCAAAGAAATAATAGATATTGAAATGAATAATAGAGCTAATAAAATAAAAAATGATAAAGTAAGGAACCTTAATAAAACTAATATTAATAAGAATAAAAATAATAGTATTGAGAGTAATAAAAATAACATTAATAATAGTAATAAAAATAATAATATTACAAACAAATTTAAAGACAAAACAAATTTTAAAACCAAATATGAAGAAGCATTAGGATTATTTGAAAGTAAAGAATACACCTTTGCAAGAGACATCTTAGAAGATATGCTCAATGAAGATAAAAACAATGATAATGCATGGTATCTTCTCGGAGCTATTCTTGAAATTCAAGCAGACTATATGAAAGCATCTAACTTCTTAAAAAAAGCATTACGATTAAACCCATATCATGAAGATGCAAGTATACTACTTGAAAAGATAAAAAATGAATCTAAATAATAAGAATATGTGGTGATTTTATAACAGATAATAACTTAAAAGAAGAAGTACTAAATAAAGTTAAGGAAACTTTAAAAGATTATAATTTTAAAATTATTAATAATATAACTGTAATTTCACTAAGTAATAAAACTTCATATTTAGGAAGTATAAGATTTTTTGATTTAAATAAAGTAGAGGAAGTTAAATCCCTACTTAAAGATTTATTAGATAATTATGGTAAAAATAGCTTTAATGCTAAAGAAGTAATTTCATGTTGTGCTCCAACATATATATTAATTACTTTTAAAGTTGATATTATCTAAACCATATACCTTACTTAAAAGAGAATAATAAAATAACTGTTACTTAAAAAGAGAATAATAAGATTATTATGCCAAGTAAAAAACACCAAGAACATCAAAAAGAACTACTAAAAACATTACTATCCAGATCATTATCTTCAGAAAATCCATCAAAAGAAACAATAGCTAAAGCCGATGCAAATTCAACTAGCTATGTAAAAGATTTAAAAACAAGATTACTGAATAAATATGAAGGTAAAACTTTAGAAGACATTGAAAAAAGCGAAATAATAGAAAATAGCTATGGGGAAACATTACAAATCAAAGAAAAAGAAAAAATGGATTTTTCACTTAAATCAAATGATATTAAAAAAGAAATCCTTTGTGATTTAACATTAGTCCCCAGAATTGGAGATGCTACAGAAAAACGATTGAAAAATGAAGGATATGATAGTGTTGAATCATTACTTAAACATGAACGATTTGCAGACCCTGCAAAAGAAACACTGGACAAAATAGAATCAGGATCCTTTAAAGATTTATTTTACTTAGTCAAAAACAACAGCAATGCACAAAATAATTTATTAAAATGTGCAAGCCATATAGAGCATGGTGACTTTAAATTCATGGATATTGAAACATTGGGACTTTCAAATGTCCCCATAATATTAATAGGAATAGCTGAAATTCAAGGAAAATATATTGAATCTACACAATATTTACTTAGAGAAAAAGTAGAGGAACCTGCTGTAATTCAAGGGTTTATGGACCATTTAGATGAAAATTCTGTTTATGTTACATATAATGGAGCAAGTTTTGATGTGCCTTTTATTAAAAATAGAATGAATCATCATCGAATGGAATATGAACACAACCTAATCAACTATGATTTAATGTACTTTGCAAGACGATTATGGAGAGATAAATTACCAAATTGCAAATTGACAACAATAGAGAAACATTTGTTTGATATAGAACGTGTAGATGATGTTCCAGGATCACAGATCCCTGGATACTATGAAACTTATTTAAAAGAACAGAACATAGGTCCACTTATTCCAATTATAGAGCATAATAGAATGGATATAGTATCCTTAGCCAGTTTTATGATGAAAATGGCTGAAGAATGTTAGTTTAAGGATTATATTGATAAAATAATATATTTAGGCATTAAAGTTTTTCATCATCTATAATGATTTAATAAATAATAACAGAACAGAAAGAATATTAACTACTTTAAATATAAATATACTTTAATTTTATAAAAATGATAGATAAATTAAAACAGGAATGATATAGATGAATAGAAAAGAAATAGCTAAGGATTTTGCCAATTCTTTAAATCATCCAGAAATCGAAAAAATTATTCTTTTTGGTTCTGTTGCTCGTGGTGAGGATATTGATGAATCAGACATTGATATGCTCATTATTACTAAAAATGATGATGAATCCAAAATTAATAGTGATATTTATACTAAAGTTTTCAATATTCTTATTACAACAGGACAACGTATTTCTATTAAAATGAGATCAAAAGAATATTATAATAAATATATTAATTCTTCTTTTTTATCTAATGTAGAAAAAGATGGAATTTTATTAAATTAATATTTGTACACTGATTTCGCAAAATAGAAAATTTTGCAAAATCTCCCATAAGTGCCTAAATCAGTTTTTATGGCTTCAAAAAGGATTTTGAAAAAATTTTTTATTTTTTCGAAATCAGTGTTAAATTTCAATTTTTTAGGAAAGATAAACATGGATGATGAAATCAAATTATTTCTTATAATGGCTTAAAGCATATTTCTTAAATATGGATTTAATATATTTTGTCATCTATCATTGATGACAGTATTATTTTTAATTTATTATTATTTATTTTACAAATATAGTATGATACCTATTTTTTGACAATATATTCATCTATCCAATTTTCGACAAAAGATATTTCATCAACTAATTCGTAGTATAATTTAACCACTTCCTTTTTTAGGTATTCAATATCTGGAATGGGGTTTCTATGTAGTATATTTTTCATAGTTCTCCATAGT
>NZ_LWMT01000289.1 GCF_001639265.1 Methanobrevibacter filiformis | reverse complement strand
CAAAGATAAATCACTTAAAACCCAATAAACTAAATAATAATCCTTATTTTAACTTAATATTACTTCATCATCATAATATAAGCCAATAAGTATCAATTAACTAATCAATGAATTATGGAAGATCTCCCTAATACATTGAAATTGGAAGCTGTGTTTAGACCATTGTTAGTTATTTTAATTGTGTATGTAATGTAATCTTTAACTAGTGGGCTTTCTGTGATGTTACTAGTTTTAACTATGGTTAAGTTCACATCATTAACTGTGAATTTGATACTACTATTTGTTTTATTATTAATATTTGATTCATTTGTATTAATTTTAGCAACATTTTCTATTTCACCTATATCATTAATTCTAGCAGTGATTATTAGTGTTATATTATTTCCTGCTTTTAAAGTACCGATAGACCATATTTCAGTGTTTTTATCATAAATGCTTTCATCGGTAGTGGTGTAGTTGATAAATTTTAATTTATTTCCTAGTATATCAGTGATATTAACACCATGTCCATCAGTTATGCCGTTATTAGTAATTGTGATTTTATAGGTCACTATATCATCGTAATGAGGGTTGTTTTGCTCAGTGACATTAGAGACCATAACCATACTAATATTAACATCATTAACACTTATATTGACTGTAGTTTTATTGTTACTGTTGGTATTATTTTCACTCACTGAAACATTAGCAGAATTACTGATATTACCTATAGCTATTATAGTAACATTGATTGTGAGTGTTACGGTTTTACCAGCTATAATCTCACCGATAGTCCATAATCCATTAGTATTGTTATAATATCCTTGTGTTGCAGATGTTTTATTAAGTTTTAACTTAGTATTGTTTATTATTTCAGTTACAAGAACTCCTGTAGTGATAGTAACGCCATTGTTCATTACACTAATGGTATAAATTATAGTATCTCCAAAATGGGCATTAGCACTATTATTAATTCCATTAATGCTAGCTATTTTAATAATACTGATATTGACATTGTTAGGCACAATAAAAGTAGTGCTGTTAGTAGCACTAACGTACCTATCATTGCCATTAAAGACAGCAACAATATTAACTAGGTCAGTTGAATTAACAGGATAATTAATATTCCACTTACCACTAACATCAGTAGTAGTATTATAATTAACACCATTGACAGTTACAACAATCCTCACATTACTAATAGCATTATTATTCTCATCTAGCAATGTACCATTAATACTAATACTACTATTCATCTTAGCACCTGAAACAGGATTAATAACCAATGTACTGTTTAAAGGCAAACCATTAAAAGTAGTGCTATTTACAGCAGTAGCATAATTAGTATTACCATTAAACTCAGCAACAACATTAATGTTTCCAGATGACTTAACAAGATAAGTGATACCCCAATTACCACTTGCATAAGTAGTAGTGTTATAATTAACACCATTAACAGTTACAACAACAGTAACATTATTAATCGCCTTATTATTTTCATCTAATAATGTACCATTAATACTAACATTACTATTCATCTTAGCATCAGGAACAGGGTTGATAACTAATTTACTATTTAAAGATACTCCATTGAAATTGGTGCTATTTGCAGCAGCAGTATGATTAGTATTACCATTAAATTCAGCAACAATATTAATGTTTCCAGTTGAATTAACAGGATAATTAATATTCCATTTACCACTTGCATAAGTAGTAGTGTTATAATTAACACCATTAACAGTTACAACAACAGTAACATTATTAATCGCCTTATTATTTTCATCTAATAATGTACCATTAATACTAACATTACTATTCATCTTAGCATCAGGAACAGGGTTGATAACTAATTTACTATTTAAAGATACTCCATTGAAATTGGTGCTATTTGCAGCAGCAGTATGATTAGTATTACCATTAAATTCAGCAACAATATTAATGTTTCCAGTTGAATTAACAGGATAATTAATATTCCATTTACCACTCGCATCAGTAGTAGTATTATAATTAACACCATTAACAGTTACAACAACAGTCACATTATTAATTGTATTATTATTATTATTATTATTATTCTCATCAAACAGACTACCATTAATACTAATATTACTATTTATCTTAGTATCAGGAATAGGATTGATAATTAGTGTGCTGTTTAAAGCTGCTCCATTGAAATAAGTTCTATTAGCAGCAGCAGTATAATTATCATTACCAATGAACTCACCAACAACATTGACTAATTCTTTTGAATTAACAAGATAAATAATATTCCATTTACCACTTACGTCAGTAGTAGTGTTATAATTAACACCATTAACAGTTACAACAACAGTAACATCACTGATTGGAGCACCTTTCTCATCTAACAAACTACCATTAATACTAACACTACTATTCACATTAGTACTAGGAATAAGATTGATAATTAGTGCGCTGTTTAAAGCTACTCCATTGAAATAAGTTGTATTAGCAGCAGCAGTGTAATTATCATTACCAATGAACTCAGCAGCAATATTAATAACACTAGTTGAAACCACATGATAAGTAATGTTCCAATTACCACTCGCATCAGTAGTAGCATTGTAAGAAACATTATTAACAGTCAAATTAACAGTAGCACTGCTAATTGGAGCACCCTTATCATCTAATAAAGTTCCATTAATAGTGATATTGCTATTAATCTTAGTGTTTGTGACAGGATTAATAACTAAAGTACTATTTAAAGCTAAACCATTGAAATAAGTTGTATTAGTAGCAGCAGTGTAATTATCATTACCAATGAACTCAGCAGCAATATTAATAACACTAGTTGAAACCACACGATAAATAATATTCCATTTACCACTTGCATCAGTAGTAACATTATAAGTAACACCATTAACAGTCAATTTAACAATAATACCACTAATCGGAGCACCTTGCTTATCTAATAAAGTTCCATTAATACTAACACTACTATTCAACTTAGTATTTGTGACAGGATTAATAACTAGAGTACTATTCAAAGCTAAACCATCAAAATGAGTTGAGTTAGCAGCACCAGCATGATTAGTATTACCAATAAACTCAGCAACAATATTAATAACACCAGTTGAAACAATATTATAAGTAATATTCCATTTACCACTTGCATCAGTAGTAGCATTATAATTAACATTATTAACAGTTAAATTAACAGTAACACCACTAATTGGAGCACCTTTCTCATCTAATAATGTACCATTAATACTAACACTACTATTCATCTTTGTATCAGGAATAGGATTAATAAATAGTGTACTATTTAAAACAAGCCCATTAACGATAGTATAATTGGAATTATAATAATTATTACCACTAATACTAACATTTAAATTACTGCCTGGCGTTGTAATTTGATAAGATACAGTAGCTAAACCATTAGTAAAGTTAACATTAGTATAATTAACCTCACCAACACTTACATTAAACAAGCCATCAATAAAATAGCTATTATTAGCTAAATTAGTAAGATTTAAACTAACATTAATCACTTGCCCCACACTACCCCTTGGAACAGTAACATTAATACCTAAATTTGCTTTAGTAAAGTTAACAACTGCATTGGTATTATTAGAATTATAATAATTATTGCCACTAACAGTAACATTTAAATTACTGATTGGAGCTATAATCTGGTAAAATACATTAGCCAAACCATTAACAAAGTTAACATTAGTATAATTAACCTCACCAGCACTTACATTAAATAAACCATCAACAAGATAGCTATTATTAGCTAAATTAGTAAGATTTAAGGTAATATTAATCACTTGCCCAACACTGCCAGGAGGAACTGTGATATTAAGATTTACATTAGATTTGTTGATAAATACTTCTGCACTACTATTAACAGCGGAATAGTTACCATTATCTAATTCAACCGAATATGTGAAGTTAGAACTAAAATCAGTGTTAGCGTAGGTGAAAATAGCTATACCATTAGAATTTGTAATAGAACTACCTACGACACTACTATTAACAATAAAATTAACTTTTATGCCTTCTAGTTGTCCATCTACTTGACCAGTGACATTAGCTATTAATGTAGGATAAACACCAACAGATGTGGTATTATTATAAGCTATTATAGTGGCATTTTGAGGATAAAAGCTTAGATTAGTGGTGTTGAAAGCTAAAATTGTTGTGTTATCACTATCAAAAGCAAATGCAAATATACTGTAATTGCCTGTGTAATTAACTAAATAAGTTATATTAACAAATCCAGTATTATTAGTTATTCCAGTGCCGATAAAGACTAAATCAGCAGTTCCAGTTCCATTGAAATCACCATTTACATCGATATAAAAGCTAACATTTTTGTTAGAAATTGGCACAGAATTAGATAAAGTAGCATTAATACTTATATTAGTATGATATGTACCATTTTCACCATTAAGAATTATTGTATCATTTACACTAGCATCAATGAATAAATCTAGTGTATTAACTTCATTGTCTGTTACAAATGTGAATTCAACTTCTTGTGGAGCGTTAATATTTAGTTCAACTGCAATAGTACCGTTTTCTCTCGCATCAAAACTACTGATATAAGTTAAACCAGTTGGATCAAAAGAAGAAAGGCTAAATACTTCAACACTACCTGTACTAGTAACATTAACCCAAACATCAGTTACAAAATAAGGTAATTCACTTCCAGTACCAGAACTATTATCATTTAAACCAAATGTATAATTAAATAAAGCAATACCATCTGAACCAACATCAGTAGCATTAGTAATTCCCACAACAAAATACTTATCTGGAGTAAATGGATTACCATTAGCTATTATGCTTGGAGTGTTATCTCCCCACCAGTTATAATCAAGAACATAATCGGTTCCATTATCTTCTAAATCATAAGTACTTAAGTCAATATCACTTTCTTGTTTGTTAGTATTGTTAAATATACGATTATAGCTAATGTTAGTACCTTCAATGCCATTATTGATTAGAATAGGTAAATTATTGTTAAAAACATTAGAGCCATATAATGTGCCATAATTTCCATCAAAGTATATAGGGAGATTTGTTAAAGTGAAATTAGAGTGGAAAATGCTTGTGTAATCCCCGCTTGTATATATTCCTCCTGCTTCAGAATCAGTACTACCAATAAAGTTAGAGTTACTAATAGTTAAATTGTGTGCTGTACTGTATATATCCCCACCTTGGTAACCAATAGCCATGTTATTAATAAAATTAGAAGTCGTAATGTTCAGTGAAATTTCATCGTCCTCTGTGTCAATATATAATGCTCCTCCTCCAGCACCATTAGCAGAATTGTTAGTGAAAGTAGAATTATACATATTAAGACTATTATACATAAAACTATTATCCCAATAATTATCCAAATACAACATATGAATAGCTCCACCACTATTAGCAGAATTATTAGAAAATATAGTGTTATTTATTAAAAGATTTTTATTTATTAAAAGACCGAGATAGGGTATATAATCAAAAAGTGTTATTTCTAAGGCTCCTCCAGTAGTATAATCAAAATTATCAGTAAAATTAGAATCAGATAAATTAAAACTATTTGACTCAGCCCAGATAGCTCCACCACCAAGATAATTATTAGGATTAGCAGAATTATTATAAAATACACCATTATTTAAAAATACACTATCATTTATTGAAATATAAACAGCCGAAATCCATAATGCTCCTCCACTATAATATGCAGAATTACTTATAAAAGTTGAATTATTGATAAATAATGAAGCATCATACAAATAACAATAAAGTGCTCCCCCTTCTCCTTCAATAGCTGTGTTATTAATGAAGTTAGTATTAGTAATATTTACATTACTAGCCATTACATGAATAGCACCAAAAGACTGACTTGCACTATTATTAATAAAAACGGAATCAGCAATTATTGTTAGGCTAACATTTGAAGTATCATCCACACCGTAAACATAAATTACTCCATAATCTCCATCTAATTCATGGTTATTTATGAAACTAGAATTACTAATAATATTTAAAATATAGTTAGTTACATGAATAGCACCAAAAGACTTGCCTGCACTATTATTAATAAAAACGGAATCAACAATTGTTAAGTCACCTCCACCACTTCCGCCACCCATAGAATAAAACACACCATAATTTCCATCTAATACATGGTTATTTATGAAACTAGAATTACTAATATTTAAATTAGAACTCCAAATGGACATTACTCCATAATCATATAGTGCAGTATTGTTCTCAAAAATTGAATCTTTAATAGTTAAATTATCACTACTAAAGGAAACAACACCTACTGGCCCATCAGCTGCATTATTATTACTAAAACTAGAATTAGTCACGATTATATTACTAATATAAGCTTCACCCACTCCATGAGCATATTCTCCAGTATTGTTAATAAAATTAGAGTCTTTTATAGTTAAAATAGAACCTTCCTCATAAGAGCCGATATAAAAAACACTATTAACTGGAGCATTATTATTTAAAAATGTTGAATTGATAATAGAAACATCATAAACATACATATACAGAGCACCATTATTCCCTGCCCCATTGTTAATAAATTCTGAATCTATAATTAGTGCAGTGGAACCAATATTCCTATTCTCTATATAAATAACTCCATCACCCTAACAAGCAGAATTATTAAAAAAGCTTGAATTGATTATTATTGAATTAAAACTATAAGTAAATATTACTCCAGCATGATTATTAGCATAATTATTAATAAAAATAGAATTATGTATAAAAAGTGCTTCTGTGTCATCTTCATTATTATTTAAGTAAATAGCTCCTGATTCATTAGCATGATTATTATCAAAAGTAGAATTATTAATGAAAACACTATTAAAGCCAACAATAGCTCCTCCCATATCTAGTGCACTATTATTAATAAATGTTACATTGTTTAAAATAGTTTTTCCAGTGTTTTTTATTGCACCAGCAGAGTTTGCTGAATTATTAATAAATAATGAATTAGTGAAAGTTAGCTGACCTACACTGGATATTGCACCACCATAGTCATTGTTAGCATTGATGAAACTAATATTAGTGAAATTCACGATTACATTTGTAATATTAAATAAATGATTAGTATTTTCACCATCAAGAATAACATTTCCAAAACCTTCAATTGATAAATTTTTATTAATAATCAAATTAGTATTATCAACTCCAGTGTAATGACCATCAGGAGCAATTATAATTTTACCTCCATCTCTAACAATAATTAGTGCTTGTTTTAGTGTTTCAACAGCATTATCCCAATTAGAACCATTATCATTGTCATTTCCACTAGTTTGGTTAACATAAACAATATCTGTTAAATTTAAATTTTCATTGGGAAAAGCCCAGTGATCAACAATAAGAGTAACATTGTCTCCAGAATATAGGAAAGTTTCATTAGATTTAGGGTTAAATTCATCATTTAAAATGCTATCAATATATTCGTAACCAGTGAAGAGAGGCAATAAACTTACATCATAAGGATCAGAGTTATTAAGAGTAAAAAAGTATTTAATAGTATTTTCTTCAATACTAGCACTAGCAACAAAATAATTATTTGCTTCAACCGTTGAAGGAGTATTATTTTCACCCCACCAATTATAATCAAAATTACCATTAGATCCATCATTATAGTTCATAAGACCTTCTATTGGATTGAAAAAACGATTATAGTTAATCGTAGCATTATTTCTAAGATTACTAATTACAGCATCCATTCCATAATTCTCAGCAAAATTAGATTGATTCACTACCATATCCAAAGAGTAACTATAAATAGCACCACCTAAACTAGCATTATTCTCAGTGAAATTAGATAAGATCACGATAAATTTATGACCATAACTAGAAATAGCACCACCCCATCTAGCATTATTGCCTGTGAAAGTAGACTCACTTATGCTAAAACCATCACCAGTATTATAAATAGCACCACCATGAGCACTAGCATTATTGCCTGTGAAAGTAGACTCACTTATGCTAAAACCATCACCAGTATTATAAATAGCACCACCATGAGCACTAGCATTATTCTCAGTAAAAATAGACCCAGTTACACTAGAATTATCACCAGTATTATAAATAGCACTACCATAATTACCAGTATTACCAGTATTACCAGTATTACCAGTGAAAGTAGACCCAATCACACTGAAATTATCACCAGCATTATTAATATAATTAGGAGCATTACCAGTGAAAGTAGACCCAGTTATACTAAAACCATCACCATTATTATAAATAGTGCCAACATGATAACCACTATTATTAATGAAAGTAGAATTACTTACACTAGAATTATCACCAGTATTATAAATAGCGTAATCACCATGCTCAGCGAAAGTAGAATTACTTACACTAAAACCATCACCAGTATTATAAATAGCACCACTACCATAATTCTCAGAGAAAATAGAATTACTTACACTAGAATTATCACCAGTATTATAGATAGCACAACCATAAATGCCATTATTGTATGTGAAAGTAGAATTACTCACAATAAGATTACCGCCACTATTATAGATAGCGCCACCATGAGAAGAATAACGATCTTCAGCATTATTATTTGTGAAATTACAATTTATTATGGTTAATTTAGAGTAAGAGTTAGAAATGTAGATAGCACCACCATCGCCCTGAATAATACCATTTATAAATGTTAAATTTATAAATGTTACATTACTCCTTGTACCACTAATACTAAACATTCTTCCAAATGTTTGTGCATCTATAATTGTTGAGTTTGTTGAACCATTTCCTTGGATTGTCAGATTTATACTTGCAGTAATATTATTATTAATATCACTAGTTTTATCATATGTTCCAGGATTAAGTGTTATAGTATGATTAACACCTTCACCACCACTATTAGCTAGAGATACGGCACCATTAATACCTGTGCTATTACTAGTATTAATTGTAACGTTTACAGCATTAGCTGATGACATACTTATAATAATTAAGCAAAATAAAAATAAAAACATGATTAATAGTTTAAGTGGTTTATATTTATTGTGAATCATTCTTTTTTACACCATATCTTGTTGATAAGCACATTGATTATTTTGAAAGTTTAATGATATATAATGTCAAAAAATTTGCTAAAATTAAAGGAAATCAATAATATATTTTTTAGTAATTATTTAGGAAATCATTTTTAAGGATTTATTTTATAACTTTATTTTTTTCAATTTTAATTGTAAAATTTCATTTAAGTAAAGTTTTTAACATTTCCTTTTAATAGAAGCATTATTATCATAACTACTAATAAAATATAAATTTTATCAATTGTTTATTATTACTATAATTATATATTTAATATGATATAAATGTTTTCATATCAACGAAATATTGATATATTCAAAAATAAGATTATGCTATCTCATAACCTTAAGTTTCGCACGAATGTTCTTAATTACTAAATTAATGAGTTAGTACACTGATTTCGCAAAATAGAAAATTTTGCAAAATCCTATTTTGATTATTTAAACTAGTGTTTAACATATTGAGTGGATTTTGAAAAAAATATCCAATATTCTACATTAATAAAAATTAATAATAAATGAATTAATAAAAGAGCTGATAAATGATTATAACATTAATAAAAGAAGAAACAACAAAAGAATATGATGAAAAAATGAAAAAGAAATATGGAAGTATTGAAAAACTAGAAAAAATATTAGAAAAAACACCCAAAAACATATTATATGCTGATCTAGAAAATTGGAAATTATTATTAGAAAATCCTGAAGAAAATATAAGATTAGAAGAAATCATAATCACTGATAATTTAAGTATTGGAGAAAATGAAATAAAAATATTAAATATTATAAAAAATGAAAAACCAAAATCAGTAAGAGAAATAGCTTTAAAAATAAAAAAAGATCCTGCTAACATTAATAATAAAATTAATCATCTAGCTGAAGAAGGTTTAATTAGTTTTGAAAAAGGCTTAAAAAATAGTAAAATTCCCATTCTAAACTATGATAAAATAGAAATAGCAATATAAAATTATTAAATAAAAAATAATGTGTAAATTATTTATATAAAAGTGTATGATAAGTATATAAAAGTATATATTTTTATATAATAAATATAATTCAATATTTGTTTCCATCTGCTGGTTTTACTATAATATTATTATATCTATGACATATTCTCTTTTTTGATAATTGTATTCAGAGTTTGAGTTAACAACGAATTATCGACTCTATAGTAGTGTATGAAAAATTAAATTGGGATAATGTATTTTTCATAATTTTTTAATTTGTTCTGTTGAGAGATCAGTGATTTTGCTGATTTCTTCTAAAGTCATTCCTTTGTTTTTTAATCTAAAAGCTATTTCTATTGCTTTTTCTTGTCTTCCTTCTTTTTTTCCTCTTTCTTCTCTGTGTAGTAGTGTGTTGTTGTATTCTGCTATTGCAAATTCTCTTTTTTGATAATGTATTAAGGTGTCTTTGTCTCTTAGAAGGTCTTTCATTTTTTTGTCTGCACTTTTGATTCCGTTATCCATATTTATCACTTTTTTTAGTGTTTCATTTGATTCTTTTTCATTTAAAAATGACAGCCATCTGTGTAGTGGATTATTTTCAATGTCTTTATTTTTTAATTTTCTATATTGGGGCATGTCGATGATGTGAAGTTCTAGGTCATCTGTTAGTTTGCAGTTTTTGTTATTGTCTTCCCATATGTGGTATGTTGAGTGGAATTCTGGTACTCTTAGTAGACTGAAGTCTAATATGCCAATAGCTATTACTTTAGGTAATTCTTGATATTTGTCTCCAGAATCTAAATTAACAACGAATTCTCGGCTCCAGTAGTACAATAATCTTTTTATCATGTTGTATTCA
>NZ_LWMT01000288.1 GCF_001639265.1 Methanobrevibacter filiformis | reverse complement strand
GACACACAAGACTAACAATATCAAGAATAAAAAACATGCTAAAAGAAAAATAAGAATATAAACAAAAAACATCACAACATTACACACTACATATCTAACATGAAAAATCCTTAACTTAACAGCTGTGAGTTAAAAACATATTTACAACAAGTAAAATATCGATTTTGTTTTCTTTTGACTTTTTAGAAATATCTACATAGTACTCTTGAAATGTATCTGTAGAATAATTAGTTCCAAACATATCATTATAGTCTTTAATATGACTTTCTAAAGAATCTCTTGGATGTAATTTGTCAAAGTCTTCATTGTCCCCATAAGAATAGATTGTAGCTATTTTTAAATCATGATCCATATTTTTAAACATTCCATAATACTTATTTAATACTTCAATTGATGAAACAGCAAATATTGAAGTAAACTCACGATTATATGTTTTTGCATTATGATTTTTAATAATATAATCTGCAATTTTAGTTAATCTATCCTCTGATTCCATTAGTTCTTTCGTATCAATAGCTTCTACTTCAATATCATATTCAGATTTATTTTTATACTTACCAATATATTCTACCATAAACCCTAAAACATTATTATCAGCTATTGCATCTTTAATTAAGTAAGAATGTAATCTATCACCAAAGATGTCATAAGTTGTTCTTTTATTATTAGCATTAACTGAAAAAATAGGAGTTCCAGTGAAACCAAAATATTGAATATTTGTAAAATACTCTGTTATATTCTTATGCATATCACCAAACTGACTTCTATGACATTCATCAAACATTAAAATTAGTTTTTTATCTTTAACAATGTCTAAACCTTTTTCATGTTTTTTAACTGCTATATCTAACTTTTGAATAGTTGTTATTATAAGTTTGTTATGTCCTTTTAACTGTCTAATTAAAGATCTTGTGTTTTCTGTTCCATCTACTGAACCATCAGAAAAACTATTAAATTCTTTAGTTGTTTGATAATCTAAATCTTTTCTATCAACAATGAATATTACCTTATCAATTTTAGGTTCATTACATAAAATTTGTGCTACTTTAAATGAAGTTAAAGTCTTGCCACTACCTGTAGTATGCCAAACATAACCATTTTGCTTAGATTCTAATGCTTTATCTAAAATAGCTTCAACAGCATAATATTGATAAGCTCTAAGAACCATTAAAGACTTACTTGATTCATTTAACACCACATATCTTGCAATCATCTTAGAAATATGGCATTTTTCTAAAAAAATATCTGTGAATTCATCTAAACTAGAAATATTGTAATTATCCTGATTTTTCCAGAAAAAAGTATAATCAAAACTTAAATCCTTATTGTTAGCATAATATTTTGTATTTACACCATTACTAATTACAAAAATTTGAATATAATCAAAAAGTCCATGAAAAGAATGTGATCTATATCTTTTAATCTGATTAAAAGCTTTTTTAAGTTCAATCCCTCTTTTTTTAAGTTCAATTTGAACAAGTGGTAAGCCATTTATTAAAATTGTTACATCATAGCGATTTTCATACTTTCCTTTAATTGTAATTTGACTGGTAACTTGAAAAATATTTTTACACCAATCTTTACTATTAAAAAAATCAATGAAAATAGTTTCATCATCACGCTGGAGACGAAATTTGTCTCTAAATCTCTTAGATTTATCAAAGACATTTCCTCCTTCAAGATGAAGTAAAACTTTACTAAACTCTTCCTCTTCTAACTCAACTTTATTAAATTTTTCTAATTGTGTTTTAAAATTAGCTATTAAGTCTTGTTCATCAGAAATTTTAACATTCTCATATCCATTTTCAACTAATTTTTTTATTAAGTTTTCCTCTAACTTTGATTCACTTTGAGTAGTCATTATATCCTCTTTGAGCATATTTGTAACATTTCATTGATTTTATTATTAAAACAATGGATAAAAATGAGATTTCCATTTAATATCGATTTCTAGACTGAAATAATTCATATATTTATTTTTTATTAATTATACTTATATTTATCCTACTGCTCATGTTTTTTCAAATGAAAAAAGTAAAAATATGAAGCATTAAAGAAGTTTATTGAGATATTGTTAAGATATATCTAACTTTTATTAAGATTAGAGCTTAAAGATTTACTTAAAAAAGTATTACTTTTTCAGGGAAAAAATAAAGAAAAGTAATACAAAGTAAAGGTTTATATATGTTATATGCAAAAATAATTTAGTATACATGTTTTAATTTTGTTATTAATGAGACTAGAACAGTTAAAATATTCAAATAGTCAGTTTTAATTTAAAAAGTTAATACTCATTTATAAGTAAAAATTAGATTGAGTAATACTTTTTATAAATTCATAAAAGATGTATAAATTAATATTTGTACACTGATTTCGCAAAATAGAAAATTTTGCAAAATCTCCCATAAAGACCTAAATCAGTTTTTATGGCTTCAAAAGGATTTTGAAAAAATTTTTTATTTTTTCGAAATCAGTGTTAAATTTCAAATTTTATTCGAATTAATTCATTCATTTAAATGAAGTTAGCATATTTAAAAAGTTAGCATATTTAAATGATACTATTAAATAGGAGGCTAATTAAATGCACATACCCGATGGATTCATACCACTATGGCAATGTGTTATATATTATATTGTTGTAATAATAGTTGGATATTTTGCAGTTAAATGGGCAAAAGAAAACCTTGACGAGAGAAAAATACCTTTACTTGCTGTTTTAGCAGCAGGAATCTTTGCAATACAAGCAATGAACATACCTATTCCATGGGGAACAAGTGGACATATGGTTGGAGCTGCAATAGTAGCAATACTTCTTGGAAGCCCATTTGCAGGATTTTTAGTCTTAGCTATTGTTCTTATAATTCAAGGAATAGCTTTTGGTGATGGAGGATTAACAACACTTGGAGTGAATATATTTAACATGGGTATTGTTGGAGGATTTGTAGGATACTATGGATTCAAAGGACTTAAACCATTAATATCTAAGATTCCAGCAGTGTTTGTAGCAGCATTCTTATCTTTATTCATATCAGCTATTCTTTGTGTTGTAGAACTATATTTTGCAGGAACATTCCCATTAGCAACAGGATTCTACTTCATGGGACTGTACCATTTTGTAATCGGAATTGTTGGAGAAGGTTTAATAAGTACAATAGTATTTATAGCTATTAATAAAATCAGACCAGACTTAATAAGTAGTGGAGCTATTTAAAATGAATAGTAAAAATAAGAAATTCTTAGTTATTGGAATAATAATAGCTATTGTAATAGCAGCTCTTGCACCATTTTTAGCATCAAGTAATCCAGATGGACTTGAAAGTGCAACTGAAAAGCTAAATCCCCAAGCACTTGAAATAGAACCAGTTCACGAGTCACCAATGCCAGATTATATGATCCCCTCCTTTGGAGAATCTCCAATTTCAGGTTCAATAGCTATTATAATTGGAGTTATAATCGTTTTTGCACTAGCATATACTGCAGGAATAGTATTAAAAAGAAGAAATTAAGAAGAAATTAAAAATATAGATTGATATGGATAAAATACAGATTAATATAGATTAATATAGATTAATATAGATGAAATATAGATTGATATAGATAAAATATAGATTAATATAGATGAAATATAGCATTAAACAAATAAAGAAGGTAAAACATGAATATATCCATTAATACAATAGAACAAGAATCTTGTAAAAACAGTATTATTCACGATTTAGATGGTCGGATAAAACTTATCTTGACATTTATAGTTATAATCTACGCAGTATACACTACAGATCTCTTAGTTCTACTTTTAATGGAAATGTATTTAATTGCTTTAGTTTTACTTTCAAAAATATCCTTATCTTATTTTGCTAAAAGAATTTTAATGATTCTTCCATTTGGAGGATTTATAGCTATTTTCCAACCTTTTTTAAAAGCAGGAGCGGTTTTATACACCTTACCTTTTGGTTTAACAATTACTTATGAAGGTGTGGTTTTCGGTGCTTTACTTCTCTCTAGACTTATTATATGTTTATCCACAGTAGTTCTTCTTTCATCAGTAACACCCCTTGAATCAATTGTTAATTCAATGCGAAAACTTGGTTTTCCAAAAGAAATAGCTATGATTTTAAGTATGACAATTAGATATTTATTCCTTTTTTTTGATGAGCTTGAAAATATCCGTAATGCTCAAAAATCCAGATGTTTTAATATTTGGAACAAAAAAACTAGCTATTTATGGAGATTAAAACAAGTTGGTTACACAATCATGATGATATTTTTAAAATCTTTTGAAAAAGGTGAATTCGTCTATTTTAGTATGCTAGGACGAGGTTACACTGGGGAAGCTGTTGCTTATAATAAACAATCAAAAATAGTAAAATTAGATTACTTTATAATAATTTTAACTGTAGCTATTATCATACTTATTGAATTATTTCATCTAAATGGAATAATTTAATCTAATTTTATTGCCTAATTTTAATGTCTAATTTGAATGCCTAATTTTATTACCTATACATACCTATACATGTGGCTCCATTCTTTTTATCATGATTCCCATAAACACTACAATCATTGGGAAAAAGAAAATATATAATATTAAAATAACTGTACTTGGAATAACATCCCCAATTACTGTTGATGCAGCTATTACCATTATAAGTAATATCACTGGTGCTAAAATAGCTAAAAAAGTGTAAATCATCACAAATCCATTTAGTTTTTGAGAATATTCTTTTAAATTTATCCTAAAATCATAAGATATATCTTCTGCAATTATATTTAAAGTGTTTGAGAGATTTCCTCCAGTTCTAAGAGTCCCAATAATTTGATGTAGTGCTCTATTTAGTCCATCTGACTTGATTCTTTTTGACATATTCATTAAAGCATTTTCTGTTGTTTCTCCATGTCTAATTTCTTCTAAAACTCTTGAAAATTCTTTAGATAAATCTCCATAATCTGATTTAACTATAGATTTCATTGTATCATGTAATCCCTTACCTGATCTAAGTTCTGTTACCATTTGTCTTAATGCATAAGGTAGCTCTCTTGAAATATTTGAATCTACTTTTTGCTGTCTAATCTTTGGACTATACATTAATAAAAATACAGACATTAATATTATCAAAATTACTGTAATAGCTATTTCCAATCCCACAACCAAAAAACATACTGTGAAAATAATAGCTAAGAAACCTACAAACAAAGGAATTACAACTTTAAAATTTAAAGAATTTATAAAATCAGAATTTGAAACTTCATTTAAAAAATTAATATTTAATTTATTATTAATGCCACTATTATTACCATTATTACCAGAATTATTATTAAAAAGAGTATTATTTAATTTATTATTAATATTAGTATGGATAATACTATCAAATTTATTATCAATATTATTGAAATTATTAACATTTTCATGATTAATACCCTTGTTCCCTTCATTATCATTATTTTTGTCTTTTTTAATTAATTTAGCTATTTTGTAAGTTATATTTCCTTTAAAATCATTACCTTTATGATTATTATAGTCATTATAATTATTTTCATTATTTAAAAATTTTAAATTGATAATATTTAACACAAATTCTCCTAATTTTAGAAAGAAATAATTTATTAATTTAAATAAGTATTTGAGCATTTTATAACCTCCTTTTCCGTTTATTCATTCTTTTATTCGTTTCTTTTGTATATTTTGATTTTGGTTATAAATTTGGTTATAATTATAAATTATAATATTATAATTATAATTTTGATTATGATTGCAATTCTTGAATATACTCTATTAATTCATCTGGAACTAAATAGTATTGTTCAAACAATGTGTTTAATTCTTTATTTGAGTTTATATTGTTTTTAACCCCAAAATCTAAAATAAATTTTCTTTTTTGAATTTCTTCTTTAATTTCATCTATTGATATTCCTTTAAACTCTGATAAGTTCTTTAAGGTATTACTTGATATAGATATGTCTTCTATTTCATCAGTTTTAGGATTCCAGTTGAATATTTTATTTAATTGAATTGTGTCTTCTTCCATTCCAACAACTTCTGATACTTCACTTATTCGTCTAATTGATCCTCCATCTGGTCTATGTATCCTATTTTGCATTATTATTAAATCAATAGCTGAAATCATAATTTTAGGAACATCCATTGGATGATTTATTAATCTTGTAATCGTTTCTCTTGAATTATTTGCATGTAATGTTCCAAATCCTGAATGTCCTGTGTTTAATGCAGTAAATAAGGTTATAGCTTCAGACCCTCTTACTTCACCTACAATGATTCTATCTGGTCTCTGTCTTAATGAATTTTTAACTAAATCATCCATTGTTACTTCACCAGAATTTTCTATGTTTTTTGGTCTTGTTTCCATTTTTAATAGGTGTTTATGATATATTTGAAGTTCCAATGTATCTTCAATACTTATTATTCGCTCTCTCGGATTTATCATTGAACTTAAAGCATTCAATGTTGTTGTTTTACCAGAACTTGTACCTCCAGATATTATGATATTTGCAGGATTTACTCCAAGTCCATCAATGCAAACCCACAAAAATGAGGCTAAATCTGAATTTAATGTTTTTGATTTTATTAAATCCACAATAGATAAAGGTTCTTCATTGAATTTTCTTATTGTAATACTTGGTCCTTCTGCAGATATTGGAGGAATTGTTGCATTGACTCTTGATCCATCTGGAAGTCTAGCATCTAAAATTGGTGATTGTTGGTCTATCCTTCTATTAATCTGTCTAGCTATTGAATCAATAAGAGACATGATACTTTTTTCCTCTTTAAAATTTAAATTAGTCTCCATCATCCCATATTGTCTATGGTAAACAAATATTGGCTTATTAACTCCTATTACCATTATTTCCTCTAAATTATTATCTTTTATTAAAGGATCTATTTTACCATAACCAAATATCTCTTGATAAAAGCTATTTGCTAACTTATCAAGATAATTAGAGTCGATAGTTTCAAATCTGAATTTTAAAAAGTTTTTTATATTATCTAAAATATCATATTTATCTATTTTGAATTCCTGTTTTAAAGAAATAGCTTGATCAATTAAATTAGTTCTTAATTCTTCCAATAAATTTTTCTCTCTTTTTGAAAATTTTGGTCTAGCTATTTCATATAATGGAATAACACTTATTTCATTATTTTCATTATCTAATATCATAATAATACTGTCCTTATTTAAATTATACTACAATTATTTAATTTTACTTAATTTTACTTAATTTTACTTAATTTTACTTAATTTTAGTACATTAATATATTTAATTAAATTATTAATAACTTAATAATATATTTTATATTAAAGTTATTATTAATTATTATTAATTAATAAATAAATATTAATAAATATTACTATTTATATTCTTAGTATTACTATACCTACTACAAAAGAAGTATTATTGTTTCTAAATTTATTAATATTTTAATTAGTGTGTTTAGCTTAATCCAATAATTTATATTAATTTTTCTGAATATACTGGAAATATATAAAAACTTACAAGACAATTATTATATATGGAACTAAAATGTTCATGTAACAATGATTGCATTATCTCTTTAAAAAATATTGAGGAAAATTTAAAAAGGAATAAACCTTGTGATAGCTGTATCCATATTATACTTAAAAGATTTAAACCATTATCTGACCAATTATGTCTTAATACATTAAACAATGATTTTGGAAGATGTATTTGTGGAAATAGACCAGTAGATATAGTATTGGCACATACACTTAAAATTATGATAGATAATGAAATAGCTATTAAATCTCACACCCTTAAAAATGGTGCCATCCCATTATTTAGCCTACTTCAATCAGATAAATACACACACATTGGAAAAAACTCTTTGGTCATTTTACATCCTAATTTAGATAAAAAAACGGCTGAAAAAATAATAAATGAAGTATCTGAAGTAAAAGGTGTTTTAAAGGGAGACCCAAATGATTTAATAGGGATATTAGAAGAAGGAAGTAATTTAAACAATTACGAATTACTTGCAGGTTGTGATTTCAGAGCAGATATTCTTAGTACTCCTACTGGCAAAATAGCTATTAATAAACAGCAACACCAACTACATCTTGAGTTTTCAGCTTCTATGGAAAATAAAGTACTTAAATTAAATAATTATTTTAAAGGTGAGCATTTTAATAATGAAGAATTAAGTAAAATGAAATTATTAGATGCTACTTGTGGTTGTGGGTCTCTTGGATTGTTCTCTTTAAAGTATGGTTTTTCTCATGTAACTTTTAATGATATAAATCCCATAGCATGCGAGATGACTGCAATGAATCTTCAATCTAATGGTTTTCAAACAACACTCATAGATAGCAAAGAGGATGAATTTAATACTATTGCTTATGGAGATAATTTTGAAATATATAATTTATCTTTGGAAAAATTAACTGAAAAATTAATAGCTATTGAATCAAATACAAAAAAAGAATTTGATTATTGTATAATTGATAGCTTTCCTCAAGTAGATGATGAATACTTTAAGAAAATAGCTGAGAAAATAGCAGAAAAGATTATTGTAATTTAATTTTCTGCCAATAGCTTAATTTACATTGCTACTCCCTATTACTTCCTACTACTCCCTAATACTCCCTAATACTCCCTATTACTCCCTATTACTTCCTACTACTTCTATTACTCCCTTTTATTCCCCCATTATCTAAATTACATAAACATAGTAAAATATATTATCATTGCTGGAAGAATCAGAACCCCCATTAAATGAGACTTACCTACTCCAACATAATGTGGAAGCAATCCTAAACCAGTTGAAGTTAATAGTGTAAGAGTTAGATAAAGAATCGGTCCATTATATATGATTACAAATATGTACAAAATAGCAATCATTAATATAATAACTCCAATTGACATTTTTTTATAGTCAATTCCTTCCATTAATTTTGAAAAACTATCTCCTAATTTTAAGCACAAAACTAAAGACATTGAAACTGCAATAAGTGATGCGAATGAAAATACTAAGAGATGATTTACTGTAAATGTTTCTATGAAGTATGAAATATAAACAGCTATTCCACTACGAGGATTACCGATTAAGTATATACATACAAGGGAGAATAATGTATCTGAAGTATTAAGTCCACTTATAGATGTTAAAAAGTTTTTAGTATTGTCATTTTCACTACCACCACTTAATTCTTGAGCTATTACACTTCCTTGTGCTGGACCAAAGCCTGGAAGAAATCCAAGGATTGCTCCTGCTGTTCCTCCAGCAAATATTCCTTTTAACATATCTTTATCCAAGTGCAAGTCATAAAACTTATTCTGATGAGGAATTGAAGAATTATCATTTAAGCTAAAAAGTATTGTACTTATTCCAAAGAGTCCTGTGAACATACACATTAAAGATAATCCTGATGAAATAGGTGTTTGAAGCATGACCCATCCTAAAATTCCAGATAATATAAATAATAACCCTGACCAAAATAATGTTCTTTTATCTACACTAAATTTGTAAATTAAATAAACAGAAACTACAAGTAGAATTATCCAAGTATAAGGTTTTATAACTCCTTGAACTGGAGGTAAAACAATTGCAAAAATAGGTAAAAGTAATATTGTTACAATTATTGCTCCAAATCCTCCAATTGAAACAATCCTAATAGCTTCTTTTGATCTACCTTCTAAAACCATTTTATGTCCTGGAAGAATTGATAAAACAGTTCCTTCTTCAGGAACTCCCAATAACATTGAAGGTACAAATTCAATCATTGCATGTGCAATTGACATTGTTGTTAAAAAGACACATAAAAATTCTATCGATACAAACTCAAGTAAAAAAGTAGATGATGCAAAAACAATAGCTCCAGCTGTGTTAACATGTATACCAGGAACAAAACCTGTTATTGCACCACAAAGTATTCCTAAAAAGCAAGCGATTAAAAGTTCATAAATTTTAATCACTTCCTTAAAATTAATATATAAAAATATGAAATATTATACTAATATTCATATTTAATATTATTATTACTAATATTATTATTATTACTAATATTATTATTACTAATATTATTATTACTAATATTATTATTATTATTATTATTACTAATATTATTATTAATATTATTATTAATATTATTATTAATATTCTCACTATTTATATGAGCATATTATTAATTAAAACATAAAAGTTATTACTAAAATTTTAAAAAATATATGTAATTTTTAATTTAATTAGATTAATCGCCTAACATCAAGCACTTCAACAGTTTTAACACCGTCGATTCCTGCTAATTTTTGTTCAGCTTCTTCGGTTCCACCTTCTCCATCAGTAACAACAAACATTACTTTAAGAGCAACTAAACCAAAAGCTATTGGTTCATCTTCAATTTTATGAAGTTCAGTTCCTTCAGGCAGTGATTTTTCAATTTCTGCTTTTACTTTTTCTAAGTCCACATCAACATCATCAGGCATTATTTTTACAGTTGCAACTACATCTCCCATCAATATTCCTCCTTATTAAATTTTAACTAATTATTTAGCTATTTAAATTTATTACAGCATTTTAAATTATAAAATATTTTAGTTTGAAATTTCAAAATTACGATTATTTATTTTACACTTTTTTACTTATTTTTGATTTAATTTAATTTTTGATTTTTAGCTTGAACTTTTTAGTAATACTATTTTTAAAATCTGTAATATAATCATTTATATCTTACGTTTTTTAGAGGATGTTCCATAATTCTATAAGTCGTTTAAAATCTATTTAATTAATTTTTAAGCATTTTAATTAAATATATATTAAAACAAAGTTATTTTAATCATTTTTAAATATAACATGTTTTCATGATAT
>NZ_LWMT01000287.1 GCF_001639265.1 Methanobrevibacter filiformis | reverse complement strand
AAACACATTAAAAAAGTTTAAAACTAAAACACAAAAAATAGACTAAAAAACTAAAACAAAAACTAAAAAACATCTAAAACCATATCCAACAATCATAAACCTTTATTTTAATTATGGATAATCTCCTTTAATTTATTAAATTTTACATTATTTTTATTTCCTGAAATATCAATTCCACAACTATTATTATATAATTTATTAAAGCGTACTAAATTCTTATTTCCATTTATAACAAGCCCAAAAGTATTGTGTTTAGCAATATTCCGCCTAACAGTATTTTTAGTACCATTAATATGTATTCCCAAATAATAATAAGAAACATTATTATAAGAAATTAAGTTATTTTTCCCTGATGCTCCAATGAAATCATGTTTTACATGATTATGTGAAATATTATTCTTATTTCCATTGACACTTAAACTACTTCTCATTAAATTATTAAATTTGAATATATTTTTATTTCCATTTACAGAAATTCCAATAATATTCTTAAAAAGATAATTTTTAGATATATAACTATTATCTGTTTTTCCACTGATGCCAATATAATAATTGTTTAAAGTTATTCCAATAATTTTTACTTTATTTGAATTAATATCAATTGCAATACAATTGGAATTATCAATAAATGGAGTTTTATTGTCCATGATTTCAAATGATTCATCACTACCCTCACTCGAAATGAAATGGTGAAGTTGTGTATCCTTAGTATAGTTTCCAATGAATATTACTTTATTCTTTGAATTTTTAGTTGTTGTTAGGGTTATTTGTTTCTTTACGTTTAATCTTATATTATAATATTTTCCTGCTTTAAATTTAACAGTATCTCCATTTGCAATAGTTTTATTATTGATAAGTGGTATTTTTCCCTCAATCATTTTAGATATTGTAATGACCTTAGTAGAATTATCTATTGTGTAAGTTGCAGCATTTATCGTGTTCATACCTATTAGTATTAGACAAATAGCTATTAATATTAGAAAAATTCCTTTTTTGATCATCTCTAATTTCACCAGGTTTATTTTATCCATTAAATATTATTTTTAATTATTTTTAATAATTTATTAAGGAATTATTAAAGTAATTTTTGAAATTTAGGTAAAATACTATAATAAATTTAATATTATATCCAATCTTAGATAAATATTTAAGATTCTGCTAATTCATCCACAAAACTTTGAGCCTTTGTTATCCAATCCTCTTTTATCAATTCGTCAGTACATACAATAGCTATTGTATCATCTGTAGATAAATCACGAATTACTCTGAATCCTTCAGGAATTATTCTAAATATTGAATCATAAACTCTTTTTTTAAGATTATCTTTTGGAGAGAAAATTATTTGTTCATTTAAATTATCTATTTTTCCATCTATCTCAAGTAAGAGTCTATTTGGTTGATAAATATTTTCTCTACCATATTCAATCCACAGCTTGTTTAGAATGTTTGGAAGATATTTTTCGTTTTTTATAGTTATTATTGTTTTGTTAGTTTCTTTATCAAATTCTACAGCTGAAACTTCATCTAATCTTATAACTTCAGAAGTTTTATCCATTTTAATAGCTATTATAAATACGACATCATCAGGATTTACAAAAACTCTCATATCTTTAATAGAGGGAGATAATTGGAGATCTTGAAAAATTTGTTTAATAATCATTTCATAAACTTCCGCACCTTCCTTATCATTACTTTCTACTAACATAATTAACCCATTCCATGATAAATAAGATTATTTATTATTTATTTTCCTGACGTTTACCCATTCCTGAAACTAAAAGTGCTGCTCCTACTGCCCCAATGTATTGAGAGTATTCTGGAACTATAACATTTATGTCACCTAATGTTTCACTAACTGCTTTTACAAGACCTGAGATTAAAGAAGTTCCACCTACTTGAATTAGTGGTTCCCTTATGTCAATTTCTTGAAGTTGTTGTTCATATACTTGTTCTGCTACTGAATGACACGCAGCTGCAGCTGCATCTTCTTTTGAGCCTCCTGCAGCTAATGTTGTAACTAAATCTTGAATACCAAATACAATACAGTAACTATTAAGTGTTGCTTTTTTATAGTCCCCTTTCATAGCTAAAGCTCCAAGGTCACTTATATCAACATCTAATCTTCTTGAAGTCATATCTAAAAATCTTCCAGATGCTCCTGCACAAATCCCCCCCATTGTAAAGTTATCAGGAATTCCATCATTAACTGTTATGACCTTGTTGTCCATTCCACCAATATCCAGTACTGTTGCTTCTCCTTTTTGATGACCTGCTAAGTAAACTGCTCCTTTTGCATTTACTGAAAGTTCTTCTTGAACAAGTTCTGCATTTAATTTCTTTCCTATTGTTAAACGACCATACCCAGTTGTTCCAATACCATCAATGTCATCCATTGTGTAGCCAGTTCCCTCAAAAGCTTCTTTTGCACCAATATCAACAGAGCCCATGATATCTTTAGTTGCTGTCCAACCAGTTCCTATAACCTTGTTATTTTCCATTAAAACAACTTTTGTTGTTGTTGAACCAGAATCAATTCCAAGAGTAAGTCCTTCTTGCTTTTCACGAGCCAATATACTTTTTCTAGCCACAGTTGTTGTTAAAGCTTCCATTCTAATAAATAGCTCATCTGCTTTTGTTCTTTCTGTGAATGAATAAGTTACAACTGGTATTCGTGAGTTTTCTTGAAGAAATCGTCTGACTTCATTTCTAATTAATGCTCCTTCTGCACATCTAAAGCAAGTAGCTACAAAGATTGCATCTGCTTGGCTTTTCCCCTCAATAATAGACATTGCTCTTGCAATCATTAATTTTAAGCTTGAACTTTGAGCATAAAATCCGAATTTTTCATAAGCTTCATCAATGTACTCTAAACTAATTTCAGGAATAACAATTTCAGACCCAAAGGTGTTTGCTGCTTTTTCAATCTCTTTTTGAATCCCACTATATTCTGTACCACAGGAAATTAAAGCTATTTTAACCATCCACTATTCCTCCTTTCATTCTCCATTTTCTGTTTTAGGATTTGAAGTACCTGTTATCTTATCAGATTCCTTATTAAACTCATGTAAGTTAGAATCAGAATCTTCAAGAGCATTGTATTCTGGTAAATTATCATTAGTACTCTCATTAGAAGGATTATTATCAGCATTATTATTAATATTATTAATATTATTATTAATATTATTAGTATTATTATTAGTATTAATAATATCCTCATTAGTAGAATTTGATTTAGGTAATGAATCTAAGAATGTATTGATTTTATTCACCATATCCATTGTTTCATCTCTTGATTTTGGATATTTTAATTCAATAGTTGGAACTCTTCTTTTTCTAAGTGTAAATGTAGATAATTCATTGGTTCTTGCACAGCCGATACAACCAAAACCAAAGGGAGCATCATCAACGATTATTGCTGCTTCAGCTTCTTCAATTAGTGGTCCTATAACAGACATACGACCTCTAACTCCAGATGGAACTTCAATAGCTGCATATTTAAGCCCTTGAATAGGATCGTCCTCAGTTATGTTCATAGGTGGAGAATCTATTTCAGGGTCAACTACTTTTTTTCTAACAGCTTTTTGCAATGCTAAAGGCTCATGACCTTTTCTTTCTATTAAATCAGCCAGTATAAGTGAATTTGGAGGAAATAATGCTACTTTTACCATTCTAACACCTTTAATTAAATATAATTATGTTTTGTTTTATGTTACTTAATTTACATTATATAACATTTATTGAAATCAGTTATTTTATAATTATTCTTAATGAATTAATAGTTATTTTATAATTATTCTTAATGAATTAATAGCTACTTTATAATCATTCTTAATGAATTAATAGTTATTTTATAATTATCTTAATGAATTAATAGCTACTTTATAATCATTCTTAATGAATTAATAGCTATTCTAATAGCTATTCTTTAGAACATGATTTTTTAAAAGCTTTTTCAAGTTCATCTACAGAAACTGGCTTCTTTTCTTCAAGAGAAACTTTCCTAGGATTTTTTAAAGCATCGGAAACATGACCCAATAATTGGAATTCTTTTTCCATTTGGTGAAATCCTTCTCGTGGACCTTTTCTGTGACCTCTACACCTTCTAGGATCTCCTGGTGGAAATCCACGATCTCTTGTGAAAATATTATAAGGATCTAATTTTCTAAGGCTTTCAATAGCTGTTAGAACATCTTTTTCATCTCCGCTTACCATTGCACCATAACAAGTTTGCTTTATAGTTAGTGGTAAGTTTAAAAGATGAAGATGATTAGTCACTTCACTTTCACTTACTTCTGCTTTAGGTCCCAATATAATCATTCTTGTTATGTTATCAGGATCTTGATCCTGAACATTAAGATCTGGAGTAGGACATACATTTTCACCCATTGAGTTCACCTGAATAATATTATTTTAAAATATTAATACTTAATATATCAATCTAATTAAATCTAATTAATTTATGGAATTATTATGCTTCTCTAAGATAAATAAGGTCTCCTTCTTTAATTTTTTCAAGAAGTTTCAAGTCAGTATCTATTTTTCCAATTATATTGGTAGCATTTAGAGGTTCAGCAGTAGGTCCAAATTCTGAATTGTCTTCAAACCTAACACCAATTAATCCAACGTTTTTTCTAGACATGTTAGTTATACCAATAGTTCCAGCAGATATAACCCTTTCTGGAGTGTTTTCAGGAATAAGTCCTTTTGATTCTTTATTATCCCCTTCAAATATTAATAACTTCATTCCTGGAACTGCAAAATGAACTTTTAAGTGACCTATAGGTTTTTCAACTAAGTCAGTGACCTTTTTAAAATACCATGTAGATCGTGGAGCCTCATTTAACATTTCAACGATAACAAGATCATCTATATTAATTCCTTTAGTTTTAACTGCATTATTTTCTAAAATATCAATAGTAGTCAGTGGTTCTTGGAATACTACAATTGCATCATCGTTATCTAAGCCAGTTCTTTCTTGTTTAACTCCACGAAGAGATAAAAAATCGTTAGCTTCTTTTTGAGTCATGTTGATTGTCATTATTCTTTCAGGGTCTGATTTAACAGTTATAAATTCTCCAGATTTTGCAATATCTACAAGTTCCATTCCTTTTTTAATAAATCCGATAACCGTGTGTGCTGGAGACTGAACTCTATCTTCACGATAAATATAAACTTTTCCAACACCTACACCATCATTTCTAAGAGTTACAGTTCCTCTTTTTCTAGGAATTGCTTCTTCAGCAGGTTTAGATAAACCTTGCATATTATAAAACCCAATAAATGAGTTAGAATCATAATCAATCCGTAGTTTATCATCTTCCATTAATGAAAACATGTGTTCCACTGATTGTGGAGATTTCTTATTAGGCTCAATTAACACATAAGTAAATAATTGATTCCCATTTTCTAAAATTGTGTTCAAATCAGAGATTGCTGCAGTTTCTACAACACTTTGTCTTTCAACTACGGGTTCAATAGCTAAAATATTATCATCATCTGTTAAAAGATTTAAAGTTCGCCTACCTCCAACAATTCGAGCAAAAACTCCTTTATTTATATTTGGAGCACCATAAACACCATTATGATCTTCTTTAGCTATTAAAACATGGGTAGATTCCTTACTAAATCCAGATAAACTTAGAAAGACATCCCCTTGATGATACTTAAATTCTTCCATTGAGGGTTCTAAATCAGTATAAATTGGACCAATAGCTATTTCATTAGATGTTGTCCATCGAATTGTAGTTTTTGCAAATTCAAGATAGCTATTTTTCCATATATCAATTAAAGGATTAGCTATTTCATCTGAAAGCATTTCAATAATAATACTTCCCTTAGGAGTTTTAATTTTAAATTTATTGATATTTTTTTCAAAATCCTTTTTTCCTTTAATAATTGACAATATACTTCCAGTACAGTAAGGCGCTTTCGTTATATTAATCGCATCTTCAATAGTAGAACCTTCTGGAAGTTTAATATCCTCCCCATTGACTTTAACTAGCATAAAATCCTCCAACATACCTACAATTACCCATAAATAAATATAAAGAAAACATAGTTAAAATAACTTGAATAAAGTTAAAATAACTGAAATATAGTTAAATAATTTGAATATATTCATGTTTTATAATACTTACAATTTAATCTATAATAACATATATGTTGTTTATTTGTTAAAAACTTTAATATTTATTCCAAATAATGCAAAGTATTCAAATAATACAATGTAAAAAAATAATCTAAAAATATGATAATCTAAAAATAATGATTAAAATTATAAAATTATAAAGATTTAATTCATTTAATCATAAGGTAACTAAAATATAGCCCAATTAATCAGATAATCCAATTACAGGATTCTTTTCCTGATCAAATAATAGTTTTTTCTGATTATCATATGTTAAAAATAGCTTTTTATCCTCTATTATTTCGCCAACTACTGCTGTTTCAATAGAATATTTTTTAAGTAAAGATATAACAGAATCCACATTTTCTTCTTTGGCTGTTAAAACAAATCCTGCTCCAGGATAAATTTTTAACCATTCTTCCCATGAAACATCACTATTTCGAGGTATTTTTTCAAGTTCTACAATTGCACCACATGAAGAAGATTCCAGAAGCATTTCTAAGGTTCCAAGAATTCCAGGATTACTAATATCCTTGCCTGCTGTGATTAGGTCCTTTTCAGCTATTGTTTTCATTACTTTGATTTGATCTTGAACCAGTTTAGGAGATTTATGGAATGTTGTGTCCCAATTCAGGGCAAACTTATCATGTTGCTTTCCATCTAAATCAATAGCTACAAGAACCTTATTTCCAACAGTTGCACCGAAACTTGTTATTAAATGATCCTTTTTAGCTATTCCAACAATTGAAACATCTAATGAGTTGTAATTTGAATCTGGATGAAGATGCCCTCCAACCATTGGAACATTAAATTTCTTACACCCCTCAACAATACCTTTTAGAACTTCATTAGCTATTTTTTCATTGTCAATGGATAAAATATTAACCATAGCTATTGGTTTTCCACCCATAGCTGCAATATCATTAACATTAACAAGTACTGAACAATATCCTGCCCAATAAGGATCAGCATCCATTAACTTTCCCCAAATACCATCTGCAGCAACTAAAACAACAGTATTGTCCCCAATATCAATAGCTGATGCATCATCACCAAAAGCCAGTAAAGTTTCACCAGAAACATTATAAACATCTTTTAGAAGATTTGTAACATTTTCAATTGATTTTTTCCTTGTTACACCTTCAAAATTTTGAATTGAATCGATTAAACTATCTAAATTCAAAAACACACCTCATGATAAGAATGATTAATAATAATTAAGTTTATAGTTTGATGTTATGTTTTTTACTATTTTTAAAATTTTCTTTGAAAAATCTTCAATAAATAAATGTTTAGAAGAAAAATTATTAGAATAGCTATTTTTCTCATATTTAATAATATTTTTAGAACTGAATAATTCTTTAAATATCAAAGTTCCAATAATATTGTCTAAATCATCTCCAAGTTCTATAATAATCGATCCTTTAGTTTGAAATCCTTCTAAAACCACGTTATCAATATTTCCATTAATTATCCCAATAATTGGTATATTAAACCTATAAAGAATATCTGAAGCTATTAAAGTCGTGTCATCACCAATAGCTATTGCCAAATCCACAGAGTTTAAATTGTAAATATCATAAAATCCATTATCAACGAAAGCTACTTTAAAACAATTATTATTATTATTATTATTAGACATAATATCAGAATCTTCTAAAATGCGGGGTGTTACCTTTAATTTTCTAAGGAGTCCTGTTTTAACAATGACCTTATTTAAATCAACTTTACCTAATTTTTGAGAAGCATTTGTATTAAGAACTCCACCAACAATTTCAGTGATGTATCCATTAGTAGCTATTAATTTAAGTTTGCATGATGTAGATTTTCCAATGACAAGTCCATTAACAAATATATTTTCATTAGGATTAACACCTCGAATATCTCTAACTATCTTATCTTCAAAATCAAGATCATTTTGAATATTAATATAATTATATTCATTATTCTCATTGTTCGATTTAATAAATTCAATATAATCTTCAAATAAAGCTAAATCATTATTATCAAAATATTTATTAAGAATATCATGAGGATCTACAATATCTAAACTAAATAAAATAGCTATTTCATTAATTATTTTATTAATAATATTTTTAGTTGAAATATCTAAAGAATTATCATTATATTCAAAATCAAAGATATTCCAACTTATTAAACTTCCATTATCTTCGCCAGGTCTCTCAATTTGAATAAATTTAGGATATTTCCAACCATTATTAATAAAAGAATTTTTGAATACTTTAAAACCAAATGTTTGACCTGTTATTTGAGAATTACCATAGTTTATTAGAAAGATATAATCTTTACTTTTCTCTTTAAATATTTTTACAGATTCACTTGGAAGTCTGCGAGTGGATATATCAATTATATTTTCTAAAGATGCATCGATAACTGCAGTTTTACCTATATTTCCTCCAAGTATTGCTTCAACTTCACCAAAGCTTGAAAGTATATCTATGATCTTCATTGCATATCCTGAATCGATTATAGTAGGTCCATGAACTACGATACCTATTTTAATATTGTCTTTAATATTATTTTTCAATGTATACACCTTTAATTAGAAAATAATCGATCCAAATACTTCTCTTTTATTATGCCTTATCTTTTTATTCTTTTCTTAAATATTTTAGATCCACATATTTCACAATCATCATGAGGATAGCTATCTTCATACTCTTTTCTACAGCCATTACATGTTTTAGCCCAATTATATACTCCTTTAATCCCTTCAGTTAAAATACTTTCATAAATAATGTTTAATATTTTGGCTACATTTTGTATGGAATAATCATCAGTTATTATTTTAACAATCATTTCATTTGAAAGATCTAATGCTAAGGATAAAAGTTTTTTATCAGCACCAGATAATCTTAAGTTATCTCCAGAGTTAGATATTACATTATCAATTTTTTCATTTGATATTTGCGATGGTTCTTTAATAGTTAATTTATTTTCATTTATTGCTTCTTCTAATATTAATTTAGACTTCATATCTTTGACTTCATCGGTGATTTCGGGAATAGTAAAATTTAATGAACTTTTAGGTTCAAATCCTCCAATAAAAGCAGATGCATCTAAAATATAAGCTGTTTTCTCATTTTTATCCATGATATTTAAATTTAATTTTAATATTAATAAATTTATTTAATGAAATGAATGAAACAATTTAAACTCAAATATGAAAAAGTATATAAATAAAATTAGTATTATAAGTTATAATAGCTATCTATTAATAAAAAATATTGTGAAATTTATTTGATAATATTTGATCGAACAGGTCATATATATAATGAACAGATTAATATATATGTTGAAAAATAGTTATAAATAATACAATTAATCATTATAAAAAATGGCAAATCCAATAAAATCAATAAATTTCTAATAAACACATACATTCATTAAATTTATTAATTAATAGCTATTATAAAGAACATGATTGAAAGAAAATTATAGTTAAAATAGCTTAAAAACGAATTAAAGCAATTCAATAGAGCAAATATTTGAAATTAAGTATTTTTAATAAATAACATAAACTTTATAAATAAAGAAATATATAAAGAATAACAGAAGGGTATGGTATAATCATAACTCTTATTATATTCATTTAAATTGGTATTGAATCCGCCTCTAATCCCATTTTAAATCCATACCCTCCTATTATCCTAAATTTTACATTAACACTACAGACTATTTTTATTTTAAATATATGCTCATTTTAGAAAGAATTTGATCCAACATACTAACTATTTTTCTAGTAATACTATTTTTTGTAATTATACGAAAATTAAAAATAAAAAATTAAATTATATAGTTTAACTTAATAGTATAATGAATAATATTATTTAGTTAGATAATATAACATCTAAACGATAAATATCAACAATCAAGTTTAATTTATCAAATTAAGGAGTTTATAACTTATAACTAATAATATTACAAATTAATAAATTAATTTTAAAAATATTTCAAAATTAAGACTAAGATTTAAAGAATAAATTTTTAAAATAAAAAATTCAAGATTAAAATAGTAAATCCAATATTAAACAAAAAGATAATAAACCTAATTAATAAATAAAAAATAAATGATAAAAATTAAGATAGGGACAATATTATGAGCAGTAAAACAAGCCAAAATCACAAAAAACATGCCCCAAAAAACATTCTATGCGGAGTCATTACTTTAAGTGACACCAAATCCAAAGAATATGAAAATGGAGAGAATAATGACATTTCTGGTCAATATTTAGTTGAAAAATTAAATGAAAAAAATACAGTAAATAGCTATAAAATAATTCCAGATAACAAAATTTTATTAGTGAATACTATTAATGATATGATAGCTAAAAATATTGATATAATATTTACTACTGGAGGAACAGGAATTGGAAGTAGAGATATAACCATTGAAACTCTTGAGAATATTTTTGAAAAGAAAATAGTGGGTTTTGGTGAATTATTTAGGCTCAAAACCTATGAAGAATTAGGTGCTATTTCAATACTTTCACGTGCAACCGCAGGAGTCTATAAAAAAACAGTTATACTTGCACTACCTGGATCTCCAAATGCAGTTAAATTAGGACTATCTTTAGTTATAGATGAACTTGGTCATTTAACTAAACATTTAAAAGAATAAATAAAGTAATAAAAAGTAATAAAAAGTAATAAAAAGGGCTATGTCAAAAACTTCATGGTTGAGATAATTTTTCCTCTTTCTTGCTCCCATTTTATTCTTTGAAGATCTAAATAGGTTGTTATTCCTTGTTCTGTCTTGTATATTTTTTTCAGGTGTCTTGGTA
>NZ_LWMT01000286.1 GCF_001639265.1 Methanobrevibacter filiformis | reverse complement strand
AAACCCCACCAAGAAAAAATAGAACCAATTGTAGAAGAAGTTTCTGAAATAAGAAAAAAATAAAGAAGCAATGTTTAATTTAAGGCAATTCTATAGAATCGATTAAATCCTTAACTTAACAGCTGTGAGAAAATCATAGATTTTCTAACTTACCTTTGGTAAGTAAAGAGAAATGGAAATTCTATTCTCTAGTTTTCACAACATGGGCAAAAGCAATGGACTTCGAAATCACAGAAGAAAATGCAATAGAAGACGGAAGAATAGACTTCATACTAGAAAACATAGAAAAAGAACTAATAATCATTGTAGAAGTGAAATACACAGAAGACCAATCTAAAACATTAGATAATCTAATCAATGAAGGATTTAAACAAATCGAAAAGAAAAAATATTACTGGGCATTTGAAGACAATGTTAAGCTAATGGCAATAGCATTAAAAGACGAATATATAGATAAAGGATTCATTACAAATGTTAAATGCAAAATAAAGGAAGTATTATAAACCAGCCATAGCTGTTTGGCACTGTAAATATCAATGAGTTTGAACACAATTTTTAGTGAAATTCTAATGGTAGACGCAGAACTCTAAAAATAGCTAATAAAATTTACACATTAATTTATAGTATTAATTGTAACTATATTTATTAAATATTGATACTGCCCTACAACCTCAAATTTAAAAAATTCAATAACTTTCTTAAATTTTTTGAAAATATAAATGTTGAATTAATATTTTATAATTCTAGTAGTAGCATTTTTATCTATAATTCATTTTCATTAAGTTTTATGTTGTGTTTTAATGACTAATTTAATAAAAAAAGTTGAAAATGCAGTGATTAGGGCATCTACAACTTACCATAAAGATCGAATTTCTGCTTTCAAGTTAGCATATGAAAAAGAGACCAATGAAAATGCTATCTGGGCATTGGACCTTATGCTTAAAAACATGGAAATTGCAAATAAAAACAAGCTAGCATTATGTGATGATACTGGAATTCCTCATGTATTCATTGAAATTGGTAAAGAAAGTAATGGAATTAATGGAGAGTTTATTGAAGATATAAAAAAAGGAATAGATAATGGTCTTAAAAATCTTCCAGCACGACCTATGGCAGTTAAAGGTAATGATATTGAACGTATAGAACAATCTAAAGGATTATTCAGTAAACCTGAAAAATTAGCCCCTCCATCATTTATAATTGATAGTTGTGAAGGAGAAGACATATTTATTCATATTTTACTTCTTGGAGGAGGACCAGAAATAAGGTCTAAAACTTATAGAGTATTTCATAAAAGAGACCACAATAACATTTTCAATGATACAATTGAATGGCTAAAGAAATCACTTCCTCTGCTAGGATGCACTCCAACAATTCCAGCTATAGGTATAGGTAGAACACATTATGAAGCTAATTCTTTACTTATTAAATCATTAGCATTAGGTAACTTAGATAAACAAACCACTCTTGAAAATCGTTTAACATGTGAAGTAAATAAGTTTAATATTGGACCTATGGGGCTTGGTGGAGACACTACTGCTTTAGGATCTTTTATAAATATTGGTCCTCAAAGAGCAAGTGGAGTTAGAATCTCAGCTATCCGTCCATGTTGTTTTGTAGATCCACGAGTTTCAAGTTTTAAATTATAGTCCTTAGAATACATTTAGTACAATAAACACTAAAATAAGCATAAAAACAATATAATAATAATAAAAATATTAAAAAAAGTAATATATAATAAAATATTGATCATATTTAAAAAAAAATAGATAAGTTGAAGTAGCTATTGGATTTAAATAAATGTTAATTTAAGATAATATTTTCGCAACTTCCCATAACCTTAACATATCAAACACTTTAAGTGAGAATTGGAAAGATTTTTTATTTCCCCAATTCAGTGTTATAATATTTTAAACTTCTTAAGACCTTCAACTAGTTTATCTTGTTTTTCAGTTACAATTTCTCTAGAACTTGTGGATAATGCGTTTGTAGGGCATGATTCTGCACATAATTGAGTGTTTTCATTTATACATAGGTCACATTTCTTTGCTAATCCTATTTCGTCCATAGAGATAGCTCCAATGGGACATTTGTCCCTACACATACCACAGCCTATACATTTATCTTTATTAATTGTAATTGCGCCACCAAGAGCTTCAATAGCATTTTCAGGACATATATTTAAGCAAGGTGCTTTATCTGGAGTACAGTGCATGCAGAATAATGGTACTGTGTCAACTACTCTTATTGCATTACTTGGACAGTTTCTTTCACATTTCATACAATCTATACAAAGATCAGGATTTGAAATTAATTCCCTCATACTAATCACCTATTAATCTTTCCTATTTGCTCTTGTATTACTTGTTATAAGGTTAATGAAACTGTTGCTTTTAGGCTTTTTGTTTATTCCTGCCATTTTTTCTAAAAACTCATTTTGTTTTTTGATTTTTAGTTGGTCAATATCTAATAGTGAAATTGCTCGTTTAGAACATGCTTTAATACATGCAGGACCATCTTCTCGATCTCTACATCTATTACATTTTTGAGCTATTTTATTTTCGATCTTAACAGCTCCAAATGGACATACCATCATACATAAACCACATGCAATACATTTATCACTATCTACTCCGTCTTGTTCCATTGATTCAGTTGGACAAATTGTTACACAAGGTGCATCTGCACATTGTTGACATAGTATAGGGTAGTAAGAGTCTTCAACTTCACGAATATTAATTCGAGATGAACCATGAAGTCCAAAACAAGCCTGTTCACAGTCTAAGCAACCATCACATAAATCTTGTTGAACTACTATTTTCTCCAAAGTGTATCCCTCCTATATTCCAAGTTCCCTACATTGCTTATCAACAAAGGTTTGTATATTATCTTTTTCTTTTTGTGAAAGATGTTTAAATCTTTTTTGAGCATCTAAATATTCAACAACAGGTTTTCTGATTTGAGGTTTATAACTTAATTTAAATTCACCATCAATAATTTCATATAATGCCCAAGATCCAGTTTCAACAGCTAATCTTCCAAGTTCAATTGTTTTTGATGGATCATATCCCCATCCTGTAGTACATGGTTGGTTCAAGTGGATATAAGCTGGTCCTTCAATTTCAGCAGCTTTTTTAACTTTCCTCATAAAGTCTTCAGGATATGAAATTGATGCTGTAGCTACATATGGAATACCATGTGCTGCCATAATAAGAGGCATGTTCTTTTTATGTTGATCTTCACCAAAACTTTCTTTTCCATGTGGAGAAGTTGTTGTTGATGCACCATAAGGTGTAGATGCACTTCTTTGAATTCCAGTATTCATGTACGCTTCATTATCATAACAGATATATGTGAAGTTATGTCCACGTTCCATTGCTCCAGATAATGATTGCATTCCAATATCAGCTGTTCCACCATCTCCCCCAAAAGCAACGATATTTACATCAGTTTTTCCTTGAGCTTTAAGTGCTCTTTCAACTCCAGATGCTACGGCACCTGCATTTTCAAAAGCAACATGTATCCATGGTATTTCCCATGAAGTTTCAGGAAATGGTGTTGTAATAACCTCTAAACATCCTGTAGCAGAAATAGCTACTGTGTTTCTACCTAATGCTTTAAGAGCAAGTCTAGCTCCGATAGTAGCACCACATCCAGCACATCCTCTGTGTCCTGGAGCTAATAATTCTTCTTCAGGTAATTTCATTGTTGCCCTCCTTTTAAACCAATCCAAGTTATATCCCTAACAGGACTTTTAGTTTTCTCAATTATCTCATTTATCTCTTTAGGAGTTATATCTCTTCCTCCAAGACCAACAATAAAACCATAAGTTTCTTTATCCAATTTAGATTTTATATCATTATAAATAGCTCCACCCATACCAAATAAAATGCTTTTATCAAGAACAGCTAGTTTCTTAGCATTTTTAACAGTTTCAGCTATTTCTTTAACTGGGAATGGTCTGTATGATCTTAGTTTTAAAAGACCTATTTTTTCACCTTTAGCTCTTAAATCATTAATAACTTCTTTTATTGTACTTGCAATAGATCCCATAGCTATTAAAATAATGTCTGCATCATCACACATGTAATTTTCAGTTAATCCATATTTTCTACCAAATATGTCTTCAAATTCTTTTGTTACTTTGTTTATAATAGCTATTGATTTTTCCATAGCTTCTTCTACTTGATATCTTGCTTCCATATAATATTCTGGATCAGTTAATGTACCAAGAGACATTGACCAGTCAGGATCTAAAAATGCATGTTTTGGTTTGTACGGAGGTAAGAACTTCTTAACTTGAGATTCATCTGGAATTTCCACAGGTTCGACTGTATGAGTTAATATAAAACCATCTAAACATACCATTGAAGGTAGTAAAACTTTTTCAGATATCTTATAAGCCATTAGAATAGAATCAAGTGCATCTTGTCCATTTTCAACATAAGTTTGAAGCCATCCTGCATCTCTTTGAACTATTGAATCCTGTTGATCATTCCATATACTAAGTGGTGCAGATATAGCCCTATTTGCATCTGCCATTACAATAGGCAGCCTCATTCCTGCAGCAGCATATAATACTTCATGCATATACATAAGCCCCTGAGAAGAAGTTGCCGTGAAAACACGGACTCCAGTTCCAGATGCTCCCATAGAAGCACTCATAGCACTATGTTCTGACTCAACCCTTATATATTCAGCATCAAGATCCCCATCAGCCACATATTGAGCTAAATACTCAGAAATAGAAGTTTGTGGTGTGATTGGATAAACAGGAATAACTTGAGGTTTAGCTAATTTAACAGCCTCAGATATTGCCTTATTAGCTGTCATAACTTTGATTGTCATTTATTTAATCTCCTGTCGTGATTTTTATATTTAGTTAATATCTATTTACTCTCTTTCCATTACAATAGCTTTAACTGGACATTCAACATCACATATTCCGCAACCTTTACAATAATCATAATCAATATTATGTTCCTTGTCTATACATCCTTCTGGACAGAATATAATACAATTATCGCAGTCAACACATTTTTCCTTGTCAAGAATTGGTTTGAATGTTCTCCAGCTTCCAGTTTTATTTGCTCGTGTACTTCCTGGATCAGCTATTGCTCCTCCAATAGATTCCATTAAATCACCTTATTAATTATAAATATTTTATTGAATTTATTATAAATTTTATTAATTTATGAATAATCATTAATAACATGTGATATGATAAGATCATGACCAAAACATGTTATGAATAAATTTGTGATAATAAATAGTAATAACAATACTATAGATGGTAGCAATTACACTACAAATGTAGCAATTAATAATACTACATGTAGCAATTAATAACTACATAATAATAATCAATAACACTATAAAAAAAATAGCATCACAGATACATAAGAGTTTAAGTAACCTAATGAATGTAGTATACTATTTGTTTGATTTAATTAATAATTTCTTAAATATTAAATATCAAATAATGAATATTTCTAAAGAACCTAATTAAATCGAATCATACGCTACTTTTGCTGCTACAGAATTCTTTTCGCCTATTTTACCAGGGAAAGTTTCTTTGATAATCTTAATAATAGAATTTAGACTTACTTCACCACTATGTTTAGCAAATGCTCCTAGGAGAACTGTATTAATAATAGGGACACCAAGATTCTCAAGAGCTATTCCTGTGGCATCAATAGGATATATACAGTCTTTAGGCTGTTTTTCATTTTGAGTATTGATAATTATAGAACCCTCGTCTTTTAATCCAGAAAAAACGTCAGCAACTTCAACTAATCCATCATCAAGAACAATAACATAATCTGGATCATATATTTGATATCTTGAAAGTATTGGTTTATCATTAATTCGAGTAAAAGCCATTACTGGAGCTCCACGTCTTTCAACTCCAAAATGTGGGAAAGCTTGTGAGTAATTACCATCTTCAAAAGCAGCTTTAGCTAAAATCTCTGCTGCTGTAACTGCACCTTGCCCTCCACGACCATGAAAGCGAATTTCAATCATTAAATTTTCCTCCATTCATCATGTATAATCATTATAAATTACTAAATATATAAACTTTTATACCTAATCATATATATCTTAGAAATAGTATTCCATTAATTAACTTTAGAATATTCCCTTAAAAATAGCTATTTTTCATAATATTTGAATTATATACCTTAAGAGCATAATTTTATGATAAAATTGAGTAAAAAGTATTAAAAATATAGATCAAGACTACTTTAATAATAAATATTAATTTAGTAATAATTAATCATGATTAATAATTAAGAATTATAAGTAAATATATGTAAATTCATATATAAAAACATATTGGTAAAAAATGAAATTAAGTAAAAAAATTAAGTAAAACTATAGATTATATGTAAAACTATAGATTATATAAAAACTTACTATTATCTAACTTAACAATCCAACTTAATTTAATAAACAAACAGGTAATTTTTTATGAAAATACTTATTATAACTGGAGAACTTGCATCACCTTTAGTTAAGAAAATAGCTAAAAAATCTAAAGAAGAAGTAATTGTTCATGTAGCTAAAACACAAATAGCTGCTTTTTTAACACCAAATAAAATAATTAAAGAAATTAATAAATATTTCAAAGAAGAGTTAAGTACAATAGACATGATTCTAACTCCAGGTTTAATTAGAAAAGATGTTGGAGAAATAGCTACAAAACTTAATGTTCCAACATTTAAAGGATCAAGTGATTGTGCAGATTTAGAAATGGTTATAAATTCAATAAATAAACTAAATTTATCAGCAGAAAAAGCTGCGGATAAACTAATTGAAGAAGAAAAAAGAAAACAAGCAATAAAATTCATCAAAGATTATGAAAATAATAAGACAAAAATTAAATCACTTCTAGAAAAAGAGGATAATATTCTAATTAAAAACCTCCCAGCAGGATCAGACTTTCCAATGCGAGTTTTAGGTGAAATAGCTAGTGCACCATCACTAAACAAAGAAGAATTAACATTTAAAGCTCAATATTATATTGATAATGGTGCAGATATGATAGATATTGGAATGATCGCTGGAGAAGATAATAGTGATAAAATTCCAGAATTAATAGCTACACTCAGAAAAATAGCTAAAGATAAACCATTAAGTATTGATACACTAAATCCAAAAGAAATAAAAGTAGCTATTGAAAACAATATAGATTTAGTTTTAAGTTTAGACCTTGGAAACTGTGAAGAATTGATTGAACCACTTAAAGCCAAAAATATTCCTGCAGTTATCCTTCCAACTAACTTTAAAGAAGGAATAGTTCCACATACAGTTGAAGAAAGATTAAAAAACATTTCTAAATTAATTAAAAAATGTAAAGGAGTTAATGTAATAGCTGATTTAATTTTAGACCCAATAAATAGTATTAGTATTGTTGATTCAATAATCGCAGCTCATGAATTTAGAAAAAAACACAACATTCCCCTATTTTTTGGAGTTGGGAATGTAACAGAACTGTTAGATGTTGACTCTACAGGAGTCAATGGATTACTTAGTGGAATAGCTATGGAACTTAAAGCAAATATCTTATTTACTCCAGATGAAAGCGGAAAAACATGGAACAGTATTTATGAATTAGCTATTTCCTCAAAAATGATGTTTCTTGCAAAACACAGATCATCTATCCCAAAAGATTTAGGTATAACTCTTGTAACATTTAAAGATAAAAAGAAAAGGGAAAATATAGAAGAAGAACCTAATGATGTTGAATTAATCCAAGCTAAAAATGATCCTAAATTTATTCATGATCCATATGGAAGTTTTAAAATAATTGTAGAACATGATACAAGATATGATAAAAGTAGAATAATTGTAAGTCATTTTAAAAAAGGTGAAAAAAATTTAACTATTTATGGAACTGAATCACAAAAAATATTTAATGAAATAATTGAAAGAAAACTTGTTAGTAGAAAAGAACATTGTGCATATCTTGGAAGTGAACTTCAAAAAGCCGAAATAGCTATGATAACTGGAAAAGAATATGTTCAAGATTTTGAATTATTTAAAAAACCTTTTATTTTATAAATTAATTAATCTTTTATAAGTTAATTATTTTTGTATAATTATTTTTGTATAACTAATTTATACAGTGATTAAGGACTTTGACTTTAACTAAGTGATTCAAGATTTTTTATTTAAAGTTCTTAAACCTCTTTTTATTATCCTAGCTGTTTCTTTTGTATTAGAAGATTTTTCCCATCTTTTAGTGAGGTCTAAAACCCAATCTGCTCTTGTTTTACTTGCATCATTTAGCCAATTACCTACACTATCTTGAACATATTTAGATTCGTCTGATTTCAATGGTTCTAAAATAGCTATTGCAATTTCAGGTTCTTCCTTTAATTCACTAATGTGTTTTGCCCAGACACCCCTTGGACGTGTTGATTCCGATGCAAATCTTCGAATATTAGGATTTTCATCTATAGACCAATTAGACAATGTTAAAATAGCCCCTTCAAGGTCACGGATAATACTTTCTCTTACAGATAACCATGCAATTTCCCTAACACCATAATGTTCATCTTCTGCAAATGGTTTAATTAATTCTAATTTCTCTTCAATCCCACCATTATCTAAACCAATTATATACGCTGCCCATGACCTCACAGTATCAGAAGCATGAGCTGCAAGTGTATGAATAATTTTCAAATCATTATTTTCTTTAATATTACAAAATAATGATTCAGCTATTGTTTTAATACACTTAATTGAAGTTTTCTTATCTAACTTATTAATAGCTATTTTAGCATCTTCAATATACTCCCCATATTCAGAATCATCTAATACATTTTCAAGCAATATTTCTTGATCAATAGCTAAAGATTCTATTAAATTTGTAGTTTCTATTTCTCCTTGATTTAAAAGATCTAAAACATCTTCAGGAATATCTTTTAAACTTTTAGCTCCTTTTCTACTCTTAATTCTATTCGTTACACTATCTTTCATGCTATTTTCCTAGTATCAATAGAATCCTAATATAATATTTTTAACATCATCAGAGAGATTACTTCCAACCCATTCAATCATAACTCTTTTATTTTTCGCTTCAAAAAAAGCTAATCTATAATCTCCCCTAATATCAGAATGTTGAGTTACATATAAAATATTTTGATTATTTAATGTTATATTTTCTCTTTTAGGATTTTTATCCTCATTAAACTTTCCATAAGCAAAATATTCCATGTCCCCATCATAGACACTATCTCCATCCTTAGAATCACTATACACAGTTACATAAATCGAACCATTTTTAGTCTGATAAGTATTTATTCCAGGTTTTACAATTATTTCTCCATTTTGGTATGATTTAGGTATTAATGTTCTTAATCCATTTATAGTTACCTCTTCTCCACTTAAATTAAATTCTTTAGAATTAATTGAATTATTAGAGTTAGATGAATTATTTATATTAAAATTAGTGAAGTAAGAAAAACTAAATAATAAAATAATAGCTATTACAATTATTATAATAGCTATATAGGATAATTTTCGACACTTTGACATTATTATTCCTCAATTAAAATTTATTTTTAAATTTAAAGTTCTAAAAAATTTTTAAGTTAAATAAATGTGTTTCTTAAAGTTTCTTAAATATGTTTTAGTAACCAATAATATTAAATAATTATCTAAACAAAATAGGTTCAATGTTATTTCTACCATAAACAAGTATTATTATTTTTATTTTACTTTAGATCTAATGAAGAAATAGCTATTTAAAATAATTTTAAACTAAAGGAATTAAATATGGCAGTTTGTAGTAAATGTGGTAATCCTAAAATAATTATTAAAAGGCAATCATCTGGTCAAAGATTATGTAAAGATTGTTTTATAGAAGATATCCAGAAAAAAGTTATAAAAACTATAAAAAAAGAAAAATTAATTGAAAAAGGAGATAAGGTACTTGTAGCATTATCTGGAGGAAAAGATAGTGTTTGTCTTCTTGATATTCTGAATACATTAAAAGAAAGAAGAATAATTGACCTTTGCGCTGTGACTATTGATGAGGGAATAGCTAATTATAGGGATGATGGAGTTAAAATAGCTATTAACAATGCAAAAAATGTAAATATCCCTCATAAAATTGTTTCATTTAAAGAATCATTTGGAATAAGCTTAGATGAAATAATGAAAGACAATGACAAAAGAGGAGCATGTACCTACTGCGGAGTTTTTAGAAGATGGATAATTAACAGAGCAGCAAGAGAATTCAAAGCAACGAAAATAGCTACAGGTCATAATCTTGATGATGAAACACAAGCCATAATGATGAATTATCTTGAAGGCAATATTAACAATTTAAAAACAATTGGACCTAAAACAGAACCTAAAAGCAAACTTTTCACCTCAAAGATAAAGCCTCTTCGAGAAATCCCAGAAAAAGAAATAGGACTCTATGTAATAGCTAAAGACTTAGAAGTTCATTTTGCAGGTTGTCCTTATGTTGAAACATCGTTTAGAGGAGAAATTTCTGAAATAATGAAAAAATTAACCTCAAAACACCCAAATATCATGTATTCAACCCTTAGAGGATTTGATAAAATTAAAATAGCTATTAAAAATCAAGAATCATCTAAACAAGAACTTAAAGAATGTGAAATTTGTGGTGAACCTTCTTCAGGAAGATTATGCAGAGTTTGCATGTTTTTAGAAGAAATACGTCAAATAAAAGATAATAAGAAAACTTTAAACAATAATAATATAAATAATTAAAATAATAATACAATGTATAAAAATAATAATAAATAATACATTATAATAATAAAAATAATACAATGAGGATTCGCATTTAATGTTTCTTTATTTGTTCTATTTTATTGATTTTTTCTTTATTTTTTGTGTTTTTATGTGAGTTTTTTTTAATATTTTGTTGGTTTTGTTGAATTGTTTTTAGTTGTTCTTATTGTTTTTGGTTTGTTTAATTTTATGT
>NZ_LWMT01000285.1 GCF_001639265.1 Methanobrevibacter filiformis | reverse complement strand
TACCAAGACACCTGAAAAAAATATACAAGACAGAACAAGGAATAACAACCTATTTAGATCTTCAAAGAATAAAATGGGAGCAAGAAAGAGGAAAAATTATCTCAACCATGAAGTTTTTGACATAGCCTAATAAACTTAGTTAATAAATTTATATATATAAATTATAATAATTTGTTTGCTTCATCAAAGTTAACTTCATATATATGGGCACTTATTGAGTGAACTGTTATAGAACCTATAGCTACCCCTATATTATCTGATACATATTGGGCTAAATAAGTTAGACCTACAACATTTGGGAACCATGCACCATAAATATCATGGGATCGCCATAGTGCGGTTGTGTTTAATTTACCATCTCTTAACTTAAAATCAATCAATATCATACATGGTACTTCATCATTAGAACCATCAATTGTAGGATCCCATGTAATTGAAATTGCTCTTCTTGATTCTTGACAATTTTTTAAACGATCAATTGCTTCTTTTACTTGATCTATCCCTTCAAAGTGCTTTCTAAGACGATTACCATAAGTATAAATAAATCCTTGTTTATCATCACTAACAAACTGTTCACTATATGATTTAAGCTTATCTCCACTCCAAAAATATCCTTCAGGAACTCTAATATCCATTATCGAAGATTTACTCTGTAAATTGAAAAAATCGGATGATTTCTTACCAAATGGAGTTTTCACACTAACCAATACATTGAGTATTTCTTTTGTTAGAGAGCCACGTTCATCATTAACACATTTACCTTCTTTCACAATCTTTTTAACGAGAGCTTCCCATCCCTCAGCAATCTCATCGACTTCTATTAATGTTGGCATTTAAATCACCTTGTTATGAATATAACAATAAAGTGTATATGTATAATAGCTATTAAATATTTCTAAAAAATTTAATTTAATTTAAATAAAAAAATGAATAGTTTAATGATTTTGAATAAAACATAGCAGTACATAATAATCTAAAAATAGTTATTTAACTTTAAATAATTTATATAAATTATATAAATACTAAAATTTATTAATTAAGAAATTTAAAAGAATTTAAATTAAATTTAAAAATGAGCATAGAATAAAAATTATTCTAGAGATTTCATAGCTTTAACCATATTTTCAAGTTTTGAAAAAGCTATATCACCATTTAACAACCTCATACCACAATCAGGATCAATGTAAAGATTTTCTAAACCAAAAAGATCAATTCCTTTTTCAATGATTTTAGCAATATCTTCAATGGAACCAACTAAGGGATTTTTAGTGTCTATAGAACCCCATCCTATCTTTTTACCTTTAAGTTCACTTAAATGATTTTCCATGACTTCAATATTACTTAAAAATCCTGCAATTTCAATATCAATAATATCCACATTGAACGTAGCTAATTCACTAATAATATTACTAATATCACCACAACAATGAATAGAAACTGGAATAGAAATATCACATGTAATTAAATCAATAGCTTTTTTTAGAATATGCTCTTTATTTACTCCAAAAAATGAATCCTGAGATTTATTTTTAGGTTTAGCTGTAGAAAAAAAAGGTTCATCAATTTGAATTAGTTTAGCCCCTACTTCTTCTAAAGCCAAACATTCATCTCTTAAAACTATAGCTAAATCCATGATCGCGTCATCTTTATTTTTATAAGCATTACCTAAACTTGAGGATTGAATAAGAGTATATGGACCTGTTACTATTCCTTTAACTCCTTTTTTTTCTTTTTCATGCTCTGGAAGATCAGAATTTTCTAAAAAATCATCCATAAAATTAATAGCTATTTTTAAATCATTAACCCCAATATGTTTATTTGGTTTTTGTATTTTAGAGTTAATTTCAAAAGAGTTTCCATTTGACTTAAAACCAGGAATATTTTTCGCAAAAATAGTTACCATATCCCCCCTTACCTGACCATCAGATATAATATCAATTCCTGCTTTTAATTGTGACTCCACTGCATGAAAAATAGCTGGTTTATAAGGATCATATAAACCTAAAGTAGATGAAAGTTTGTTTATTGTATTTTTTTCATTAAAATGTACGGGATAGCTTCCAACAACAGTACTTAACACAATTACACCCAATAATACATTATTAATAACAGTAATAATAAAAAGAATTAATAAAAATTTCTTATTTTTTAATAGCTATTTCTTTAATAGATTCAATATCTTCATTTTTTACAGGAATTTCAATAGCTGCAGTGCCATGACATGGTTTTGTATAAGAAATTATTATAGTTCCTTTACTTGGACAAATTCCTACAGGTATTGGAGGAATTCCTATTAATCTTGCACCTAAGACTTTATCTCCAGGATTAACATAAAATACTTTTTCTGCTTTTTCATTAATAATTTTAGCACATTCTTTAAAACCAGATTTCGCAAGTAAAACTTCATAATCCTCAGATTGTTGAAGATATGTTTCTAAACAAAAAGACATATTCTTACCTCATATATCAATAAATAATAACATTTTATTAATTATCTTATTTAATCCCTAACATTTCCTAATAATTTATCTAATGATTTATTGAACTTTACTTTTAAAGGTGTTGGATTATGATACGCCTTTACAGAAACCATCTCTGCATCAGTGCTTTCTCGAACAATATTTGTAAGATCCTCTAAAACATCAAGGTCTTTCTCAAATATTAAAGCGAGAGCTTTAATTTTTAATATATGATAAAATGTTACAAAATAAGATGCTGCAGCATCTTTAGATACAAATCCAATAAGTAAATCAAACTGACCTTCTTCTAAAGTGTTTAAAGTTGAGTCAATGTCTATTTTGTTTTTAATATATTGATTATTAGGATCACCAACTTCTAAAAGTTTTGATGCTGCTGGAGTACTAGCTACTGAAACATCCCATCCTAAATTAGATAACTTCCAAGACACATAATTAGCCATTGGTGTTTGGGATGGAGATTCAGGACAACCTAACAAAATTAATGCTTTCATGATTCAACCTTTTTATATTTATAATATGAAATCAAAATTCATAATACTAGTTATATTCATAAATGTACTATATCATATGCACTTAAATCAGTTTTTATAGCTTTAAAAGGAACTTGAAAAAATTTTTATTTTTTCGAAATCAATGCCCCAAATTAATTAATTATATATAATTATATTATTTACTTAAATTAATAATAATTGCGATTTAGCTATTCCAAACTATATTATTCTCGCTTTAATGAAACCACATGTGCAAGTACTAATGCAGAAAGTATGAGGAAAGTTAAAAGTGCAGTACCATTTATAGTCCTGTTAAATATGAATAGTCCAATTAATGCTTGAGTAATGAATGCTGTTAATGAACCTATAAGTAATACTTCTCTTCCAAGATACTTTTTATTATTTTTTTCACGTTTTTCACGATACATTGCAAGTAATTTAAACCCAACTATTGTCGTTATGATTGTAAATGCAATTAATGCAAGTAAACCAAGGTATCCAAAATCAAAAGCATATCCCATAATACCTGGAAGCATATAGTCAATTACATCCTTTTTAGTAACCAGAACACCAAAAAACAAAGGGAATGGCAATCCAAATAAGATAATTAAAGACATTGGTAATGTAATATACCCATCAGCAAAACCTGTTCCTTCAGTTCCCCAAAAAGAGGATGTAGGATTATGACCAATTAATTGAGTGTTTCCTAAAACCATTTTAATCGACGGAATTGCATTTTGCTCAAGCCGTCCAATTCTAAGCAGTGGGCTGAAAATTTCCATGTGTAAAATTTGAGAAATTAATTCAAGCGCTCCAAAGGCTATTGTGCCTAATCCTAAAAATATTATGATTCTTTTAATAGTTAAGAAAGATTTTTGTCTGAATGACTTGGAAATAATGAAAAATCCTATAAATAATCCTAATATCCATAGTAATAAAAAGGATCTATGCATTAATGCACCTGAAACTGTGATGAAAATCAACAAGAACCATACAACATTTTTTAAGCTTCTAACATTAACTCCAGAATCTTCCATTACTCTTAAAGAAGCTAAAGCAGTTATAATAGCTAAAAGAGCAATAGGACCTAAAGGATGCGTAAATTCGTTCTGTCCAAATGATAAAAATAGCATTACTATATCTATCCCAAATAGTAAACTAACTCCTATTGCTACTACCAGAGAAGCTAGAGTCACTATACTTAAAGAAATTGGGACTAAATTAATAGCAAAAAATACTACAGCAAATAATATTGCTCCTACTTCTAATATGAACTGAAAATGATTTTGAGCTATGAAAGGCATTTAAGACTCCTGTTAAATTAAATTAATTGTTAATAAAAAGCATATTGTTTATTCTAAGTAAAATTATAATATACATTTCATAATAATGAAAATAAATATTAATTATATGATTAAATTTTTTAAAAAAATTATCATTATTATGCTTTATAATAGCTCTATAATTAATGTTTTATAAGACTATTTATTAATAATATTATTATATTGTCCTAATAGATTATAAATCTTTTGTTTATTAAATCCATATATAATTAATTAAAAGAAATTATGAAATAAAAATAAAATTATAGAATTAATGGACTGACCAGGATTTGAACCCGGGGCCTCCGCCATGCCAAGGCGACGATCTACCATCTGAGCTACCAGCCCTTAAAACATTAATAAATTATGAAATAAAAGTAACAATATTGGTTAAATAACATAATACATAATTTAATAATAATATATAATTTCATATATTTAAATGTTTCATGTAAATAGTTATTATATGAACATTTTATAAAATAGCATAAAATAGCTATTTTTTCATGTCATAAACATTATCTACAATTAACTGGAACAAGTCATCAAACTTAAGTGGTTTTGGTAGATTATTTGATATAAGCATAGATAAAGCCGTGTTAACCACTTCATTTACATTATTAGACCTAAACATTAAGTTTTTATCAATGTAGAACTGATCAACAGATAGAGTAGCTCCAGGATAGCATGAAATAACAGGAGTTTGTAAAATAGCTGATTCTCTGTTCATAGTCCCTCCTGCACCAATAACTAAGTCAGATTTTTTAATTATGCTTGATGTATCTACAGGAGGTTCAAGTAAAGTTACATTTTCAATACCTTCAAAAATCTTTGCTTGCTGCTTAAATCTTGGAAGAACAAGAATATTAGCATATGCTTTAAGTACATCAACAATAGGTGTTAAAACAGATTGAGTACATTCAGCATCAAGATAAGAAGCCAGTGAAGGTTCTGGACGCATTAATATTGTTTTAGAAAGAGGTAGATTAAGACCCATATCTTCAAAAATATTCTCATTGTATTTGAAGGATTTAAAATGAATAGTTTCGGAAGTACCATTATATCTAATTAATTTATTAGGATCCAATCCATAACTAAGTAATTTCCACACATCAAGAATTCGAGGAGAGATTATCCTATCACATAGAGGCAAAGTAAGTTTATTTGCAGCTTCTGCATGCTCATTATCTAAAACATACAAACTTGGTATTCCTAATCCAAAAGAAACCCTTGGAAGCTCAATTGAATGTTTAGATAATGCCACATCTATTTTTTCACTAGATACCAAATCAGCCAATTCATTAACACGTTCTGTACTTCTTTTAAGCTTATCAATGAGGGAAACTCCATGTTTACCTACAGAAATAAAATCATGCCCATACAAATTCATTAATTTATGAATATCTCCAAATTTCCTACCAGTAATAATTAAATCTTCACCTTGATCTTTGAAATATTGTATTATGTCTTTAAAGAACCTTACATGTGGTGCATTTGTTATATCTATCCATATCTTCATGAAAACACCTCCAAATAATATTTAAATTAAAATGTAACTAATTTAAAATAAGATTAACATAGTTTAGCTATTAACTTTATAAAAGATGAGAATATTTAATATTAAATAAAGTATTGATATTATAATTATTGAATTAAAAATTCTTCAATAGCAAAAATTACTTCTTTAAGCCCTTCTTTATGTTTCAAACTAGTTTTAATAATTTTAACATTAGGATTTAAAGCTTTTGCATCAGCCACCATTTTATCCGCATCAGCACCAACCGCATCAGCTATATCTACCTTATTAATTACTACTAAATCCGCACTCTGAAATATTAATGGGTGTTTCTCTACTGTGTCATCCCCTTCACTAACACTAATAACAACAACCCTCATATGAGCTCCTAAATCAAAATCAACAGGACATATTAAGTTACCTACATTCTCAATGAACAAGTAATCAATATCTTTAAGAGGAATATCATCCAAAACATGCTCCACTAAATGAGCATCTAAATGACATTCTTTTCCTGTATTTAAACCTACAACAGGAATACCATGCTTTTTAAATCGTCCTGCATCGAATTTACTAATTACATCTCCCGCTATAACTGCAATATTACCATTCATATCAGTTATAAGCTCTTCAATAAGCGTCGTTTTTCCAGACCCTATTGCTCCCACAAAATCTACAGAAAAAACATTGTGTGAATTTAAAGATTCTTGAATTCTTTTAGCTATTTTCTCATTAGCTTTCATTATATTATGTTGAACTTCAATTTCAGCTATTTTATGCATAAAATCCCTCTCTTACCAGATTAGTAGTTGTATTACTAGTATTAATATTATTACTAGTGTTACTAGTATTAATATTATTAATTAACTATAAACACTTAATATATAATAATTTATTAACATATTTTATTATTTAATTATATATTTTAACATTTTTAAAATATTTTAAAAGTTTAATCTTCTTGTTCTATTATAATATTTTTAACAATGCAGTCCTTACCATTTGTAATGTGTAATCGTTTATTTCCACATTTAGGGCAGTTTACTACTGGAGCATAGTGATCTAATTCATCATCATCAATTTTCCCTTTGTATTCGCATTCTGGACAGTCAATTTCAATAGGAATCTCTTCAATAGTGAATATAGCACCTTTTACTATGGTATCCTCACTTAAAACATCCAGCAGAAACTTTATTTGTTCAGGATTGATCAAAACCATTTTACCTATTTCAACGACGACTTCAATAACTTCAGTTGCATTATTATCTTCTGATTTTTCAATAACAGCTTTTAAAATCCCTTCAGCCATTGACAATTCATGCATAAGTACACCTCATAAATAATATTATCCTCAGATATATAATAGTTAATTAGAAATTTATGTGATATTTATTTAATTCAAAAAGTTACATAAAAAGGTTCAATTTAATAATATATTGAATTTAATATTTAATTATGAGCATTATTAAAAATATTAAATTATATATTAAATAGCTTAAAATATTAAATTAATTAAATATAAATCTATATTAATAACATATAAATAGTAATAATAGATATACTTAATTAATTAAGAATATTATTAATTACAAATCATGTTTTACTAAGTAAACATTAATATAAATTAGATTCCATAGCTATTAGGTGATAATATTGATAATTGGCGGATCCGCATCTCAAAAATTAGCAGCAAACATTGCAAAAAAACTCAATGATAAATTGTGTCCTATTGAAACGAAAAAGTTTCCTGATGGAGAAAGATATATTAGAGTGAAAGGTGAAATTGATGAAGAAATTGTTGTTGTTCAATCAACAGGCAATCCGCAAGATGAAAACTTAATAGAGCTATTATTTTTAATAAAAAATTTAAAAAGTCTTGGGGCTAAAAAGATTAAAGTTGTTATACCTTATTTTGGCTATGGTAGACAAGAAAAACGTTTTAAATCAGGTGAAGCAATATCTGCCCAAATTGTTGCAGAATTAATTCAAAATGCTGGTGCAACAGAGATATTAACTATAAATCTTCATGAAAATAGTGTAAGAGACTTTTTTAGCATTAAAACACAAAATATATCAGCAATGCCTGCAATAGCTGAACATATTAAAGAAAATACATATAATCCAATTATTATAGGTCCAGATAAAGGAGCTTTAGAATTTGCAGAAGAAATAGCTAATATATTAGACTGTGAATCTACTTACCTTAGTAAAGTTAGAATCAGCCCAGATAAAGTTGAAACTAAAGTCGTGAACATGAGATGTGACTTTTCAAATGATGATCCTGCATTTAAAGATGTTAAAAGTAAAAACGTAGAAATTAGTGCAGTTAAAGGAAAAGAAGCTATTATCATTGATGATATAATAGCTACTGGTGGAACCATAGTCAATGCTGTGCATATACTAAAGGAAAATGGGGCTAAATCAGTTGATGTTTGCTGTGCTCATCCAGTTTTAGTAAATGATGCAGTACTCAAAATATATGCTGCTGGAGCAAGATCCATTTCTGGAACAGATAGCTTAAAATCAGAAGTTAGTACTATTTCACTTGCTAAAACAATAGCTAAACATTTAAAATAAGATTTAAAATTAAAAAATTCAATTAAGAGAAAAAAATGAAATATCAATATTTTAATAAATTTACTAATTAAATCCAGTAATTAGATCTATTAATTAGATTTATTTGGAATATTTCCTTTTATTGAAGTATTTGGGACTTTCTCAGCTACAGCAGTTCCAATAGCTTTCATTTTTTTGACTAAATTATTTTTTCTACTTCCACCAACAAGTATATTATCCAGAACTTCACTTAAAGAATCGACAGGAATGATTTCTATTTGTTCTTCGTATTTTTTCTCAATCATTACATCTTTAAGGTTAGATCTTGGAATTATAACTTTTTTAATTCCTGCTTCAGCAGCAGCTTCTATTTTTGCAGTTGCTCCACCAATAGGCATTACATCTCCTCTTACACTTAGAGAACCAGTTAATGCTACAGTCTGATCTATTGGGATTTCTTCAATAGCTGAAATAACAGCAGCTGCAATTGAAACACTGGCACTGTCACCTTCAACTCCATCATAAGTTTGTAAAAACTGAACATGAATATCATAGTGCGAAATATCAGTTCCAGTGTGCTTTTTAATTAATGCACTTACATTTTGAACAGATTCTCTAGCTATTTCTCCTAATTTTCCTGTAGCTATTATTTTTCCTTCATGTGTACTTTGAGCAGGTGCTGCTTCAGCAGCTATTGGTGAAATTAATCCACTTCTATCTCCAATAACAGCCAAACCATTAACTATTCCAATTTTTCCACCTTTAGGATTGTAAACACTGTACTCTTTTCTTTGGATAATTGACCTATCAGCTATTTGCTGTTCTAATGTTCTTGAAAACTTCTTAGATTCGACTACATGTTCTGCTGTGACGAGATCAGCACCTTGTTCTTTTGCAAAATCTCCTGCAGCACGAATTAATCCACCAAGTTCACGAAGTCTTAATGTTAAAGCGTCCTTCTTACCAGATCGTCTTTTAGCTTCCATGATTATTTCATCCAATGCGGAAGATGAGAAATGTGGAATTCTACCATCATTTTTAACTTCCTGAGCAACAAATTGAACTAATTTTTCCCTGTTTTCCTTAGTATCTTCCATGTAGTCCTTCATAAATACTTCATAACCATACCCTCTAATTCTTGACCTCATAGCTATGTGCATACCTTCAAGAACTTGAATATTCCCAGAAGCAACTAATACAAAATCACATGGAACTGGTTGGGACCTAACCATTGCCCCACTACTTGTTTCACTCTGTCCAGTAATAGAGTAATGTTTCTCCTGCATTGCAGATAACAATTCCTGTTGAGTTTTCATATTCATTGTTCCGATTTCGTCAATGTATAAAACTCCTTTATTTGATTTATGAATCATTCCAGGTTCAACTCTCTCGTGAGCAGGAGTACCAAGACCTCCAGATTGATAAGGGTCATGTCTTACATCCCCAAGAAGAGCTCCAGCATGAGCACCTGTTGCATCGATAAATGGTGCGAATCTTTTATCAGCATTATTAACAAGTAATTTAGGACCTACAGAAGCATTTCTAGGTAATTTTGTAAGAGCTGCAACTAAAAATAGTAATAAAATTATAATAGCTGTTTCCCAAAATCTTTTGAAGTAAAAACCAACAAGTACAGCACCTACCATTAAAAATAGAATTATGATAGTTTTCCATTCATCATAATTACTAACAGTTGACTTACTACTTTTAAGGATTTTTTTACCTTCACCTGAAGGAACTAGACGTATAATAGGATTATTAGTATCTTCAGGATTAGGATACACCAGAATATCTTGTAATACTTCAGGAGGCAACATCTCTGCCATTCCTTTAGCAAGCATTGATTTTCCAACCCCTGGCTCTCCTATTAATAAAACATTTCTTCTTTGTTTTGCTGCTTTTTTAATAGTTTCTATTGCATCTTCGTGCCCAATAACTTGATCAATTAATAGTTGAGGAATTTCAACATCTTGAGACCCCTTAATTTTCCCATAGTCTATCATTGGTTTAATATTTCCTTCAACATCCCCTAAGCTGCCCTCATCCTGAGTATTTTTATTAGATTCAATAACAGTATCCTCCTTATTTTTATTAACTTCATTAGTTTCATTAGTTTCTATATTATCCTCTTTTTCACTGTTGTTGATTTCATTAGATTCCTTATTATTATTATTATTATTATCTATATTAACATCGTTATCAATAATTGTATCATGCTCTCCATTAACATTATCCTTAGATCCCATTTTAAAATACTCCCTTAAATAATTATATTGATAAATAATTATAACCCATATTATATTTGTAGTTATGAATATCTTTAATTGTTAAAGATCTAAATTTGAATTGAAATAAAATTACAGATTTATTTGTGGAATTAAACATTATAGACATATTATTAGACATTATTATATTAATTATTCTAAATTTAATTATACTAAATCTATAAATGTACATTAGTAAATTAATTAAACCTATAAATTATAATAAAAAAATTTTATATAATGAATATATTATTTAATCACTATGATATAATAATTTTTCTATATCCCCATATAAAAAGTTTTTTATTTTAGTAAATTTTTGTAATTAAAATAATTCTAAATATTTTTTTATATATTATTGGCTGTGCAATAATTAATTTTTCAGTTGATGGATGACAGTGAATTTTCTTAGTTGTGGTTAGATTGTAAATTATTTTTTGTAGTTTTTTTTATTTGTTGTCTATGTTTTTCATTGAATATCTATT
>NZ_LWMT01000284.1 GCF_001639265.1 Methanobrevibacter filiformis | reverse complement strand
AAACATAACCCACTTAAAACCCAATAAACTAAATAATAATCCTTATTTTAACTTAATATTACTTCATCATCACAATATAAACCAATAAATATCAATTAACTAATCAATGAATTATGGAAGATCTCCTTAAATACCTAAATTGAAACTTTGTGAAATTTTTTTAGTGTTAATAGGTGTTAATAGGGGATGTTTTACAATATTATAAAGGAATAAATGCCACTAATTTCATTAAATATTATATATTTAATCTTTATCTACTTAATAAACTAATTTTAAGGAAAATGGGAGTATATATTTACTTATTACTTTTCATATTTATTAATAGTAAAATATATATCATATTGATTATTATAAATATAATTTAAGTAATCATTTAAAGTATAAGGTTATAAATTAATATAAAATATATTAATAATAGTTTTATTTATCTAATTACTTACATTATGGAATAGTAAGTCGAAGACAGCTGCTGAGCTTTTAGCTCGAGGAAACTCCGTCCACCACACAGAACTATAGTGTCTAAAGGCACATGCTGAGAAGTATGACTCTGGAGCAGAAACGAAACGTCTTTTAATGAATGATTATGATGCATTTTGCAGATTGACATTAAAAGGATCGGTGAAACGGCCAATCTATAGGGTGCAAGAACAAAACAGCCAATGACAACTGTTAGAGGCAAAGTAGTTCGCAAAGATGAATGCTGTTAAACAGAAGATGGGTTACTCATGTACATACTATTCCATATAATAATATTACTTTGCTTATTTTTAAATTAATAATTAAATTAATAAATCAATAGCTATTTCTTCAATTTAACTGCTACTTATTTTATTTTTGTTTGATTGTTGACGAGTTTAGGATTTAACAGAAATTATGAAGTAAATAAAGGTAAATAAAGCTACTATTATATATATTAATAGATATTTAAATAATAGCTTCTTTAAAGAATTTAGGTACTAATCTACGATATAATGGACTTTCTTCTGTGTAGAACTTTAAACGACTGTCTAATATATAAGTATTGCAGTAGTCATCTTCAGCTCTCATTCCTCTTCCATATGTTTGAACTAAATTCATTATTGTTTGATAGGGATACCAATACCTGTCTTTTTTAGCTCTCATGTTGACTTGTTTGTCCATTGTACTTGGAAAAGGTAGTTTATATATAATTTGAAACCTGCATTTTTCATAAGGTAAATCAATGCCTTCACTCATTGAAGGACTAAGTAAAACTAATGGTTTTTTGCTTTTTTCAAACTTTCTTAATATTTTTGTTCGATTATCAGAATTATGAGTTATAACTCGGGGATCATTGATATTGTTAGCTATATATTGCGCACATTGGTAACTAACTGCATGAATTAACCCTTTTTCATCTTCATGATTGTCTAAAATATTTTTAATCATTTTAATTGTTTTAGGTGCATTTTTAGATAATGTGTTGAATTTCATGTCTACATTATTTGTTGAGTTAATAGGTCTTTTATCTGAAGAAAATGGTGTTTCAACTTTAATGGAGTATACTTCTTTTGGATTTAGTCCTAACCATTTAACAAAGTGTTTATAATCCAGAATAGTGGCACTCATAAATAAACAAACTTCACCAAATTTTAAAAGATACTCTTTTGCATATTCATGTATTTTTAATGGTTTGAAATACAAACTCTCTTTATTATGAACCATTACCCAATTTTTAGGGTCTTTTTCAATATATTTTACAAAACGTTTATATTTCTCTATTTCTTCTTTTAAATGATGGATTGTTCTTTCAGTTTCAGTATTATTTTTTGAAATATTCTTACTTTTAACTTTAGTCTTTACTTTTTTCAATTCTTTTTTATATTTCCGAATTAAAAAGTTTATAAAGCTTAACCATGATTCAGACCCTTTATTTTCCATATTCATAATTTCTTCAGAGCTTACTTCAATCTTAATTTCATTTTTTAACTCTTCTTTAGATATTTCAATTTCAACAAAACTCATTATTTTCTTCTCAATATTGTGTGCTTCATCAAGTATTAACAATTCTCTTTTTTTAAAATCGTGAGGATAGTTAAATTCGTATAATCCATAGTCATAATTCATTATAACTGTATCACAGTTTATACCATTTGATTTTTGATCTAAATATTTACAATGAGTGTTGCTTCTCCAACTTGATTTTTTAAAAGCATGTTTTGACCATTCAAAATCATCAGAGTCTATATTTGTGAGCCCGTAGCCGCAATTAAAATTATATCTTTCCATACAACTTCCACTATCACAATTTAAATCTTTAGAAGTTCTACTTAGATTCTGTAATTTATCTAAACATTTAAAATTATTTCTACCTTTAACTGCTTGAAATCCAAGGTTTCCAAAGTCATTAATGTATTGCTCTTGAAGTTGTTTAGTCATTGTTAATATAAAAGAAGGATTGTATATTTTTGCAAGTGTTGCAGCAATCACAGACTTTCCAGTTCCAGTTCCTGCTTCTAAAACAATATATTTATAACCATTCTTAATTGCATTATCAATTTCTGAAATTATCTCTAATTGTCCTTCTCTAGGATTATCAAAAGGAAAATTATCTTCGATTTCTTTTGAAATAATTTTTAAATCATTTAATTTACTACTTAACTTATCATTTAATTTATTATTATTTACATAATTTTCATGAATTATATTTTGCCTCAAATTTTTTTCAACCAACATTAAAATTCCTCAAAACTCTCAAAACTCTATTTAAATTTCTTAAATCAAATTTATTTTAAAATAATTATTATAAGAAATTTTGTCTAATTTATATTATGATTTATAAATATAGAAAGTTTGTCCAAGAGCATTTGAGAAGTAATATTTGGAATAATACTTAAAATTAAGGTAATAATTTAGGGCAAATAATAGAGTAATTAGAACATACAAATTAAAGAGGATGTTTTATAATTAGTATGAAAAGAATCATTTTTTAATTTAAATTCCCATGGTTTCTGGAGCACAACCACAAGGATGTCCTTTTTCTAATTTTCCATTGTTTATGATGAAAACCTCTTGAACATTAAATTTTTTAATAGCTATTTCTAAAATAGCATATGCAAGGAAATTTGTGTTAACTATAATATTTACAAAGATATTTTTATCTTTAATTGGAGGTTCCATAATATTTTCCAATTCTTTATAAAATTTATCAATATTTTCCATATTTAACTCATATTTAGAGATATTTACTCTTCCTAAATCCCATTTTACTTCTTCACGATTGTTGTTAATATATATTACATTTTCTATATCTTTATCTACTTTATATTTTATTTTTTGAGTACTTTCATTAATTATTCCTGTAGTTAGTGTGTTATCTTGGATATTAGTAATTAAATACATTGCTATACCTCTTTTATCTTAACATATCCCTTTTGATTTTAATTTTTTACCACATTTATTATATCATAAACTTTATATATAATGTAAACTATTTTTTACATATGGAATATATTTTTTACATTTAAGTTATTGATTGAATTTTACATTTGAATTATTGTTGAATTTTAAATTTTATAATTTAGATTAATCTTTATATTATATGTTCCAGATTTATATTTTTAGCTGTATGATTAAATAAAGTACAGTTAATAAGGTGTGAAAAAATGAATATTATGGGAAACATTAAAGAAGCTCTTATATATCCCTCTAAGGATTGGAATAAAGTAGTTACATTAGGAGTATTTTTCTTTTTGCTTGGAATTATTAGTCTTATAGATATGTTAGTGAATGTTGCATCAGTATTTAATCCAATGATACTAAGTGCAAATGTAGCAGCAAGTTTCATTGGAACATTAGTTGGTTTAAACCCAGCTTTAATTACAGGGGATATAGTTGGTGGAGTTACTCTCTTTGGTTTAATATGCGATATCATAACATTCGTTATAGTGATATTTATCCTAGGTTTTGTAGTTGATATTATGAGAAATACAATAGCTGGTATAGATTCTAATATTTTAAATTTTAACTTTACTAAGTCATTTAAAGATGGATTAAAAGTATTGGTAGTTTCTATAATTTATAACATAATTCCAGCAATAATAACATTTATATTAGGATATTTTACTGTAATCACTCCAATGGTTAGCTATATTAATAACCATGCTCATGATGTTGTTTCTACATCAATTCCAACATTAGTATCATATAATTTATTTATTGTTGGTTCAATAAGTTATATTTTAACAATTATTGCAAGTATATTTTTGATAGCTGCACTTGCAAGATTATCTGAAACTGATAACATAAAAGAAGTTATTAATATAAAAGGCGTGTTTAATAAAATAAGAGAAATTGGATGGGGAAATTACATAGTATTTTTAATTGTACTTGGAATTATTTTAATAATAGCTACTGCTATAATAGCTGTTTTTGCAATTATACCCTTTATAGGTATTTTTATAGCAGGATTATTATTTTGTCCATATTTAGTAATTTTTGTATCTAGGGCAATAGGTATTACTTACAGGAGAAGCTTATAAAATAATTATTTTAAAATAATAATCTATTTAGTTAAGTTAAATAACCGATTAAATAAGAAAAAATTTTATTTATTTATTTATTTTATTTATTTTATTTATTTACATGATTTAGATTATTAATAATGAAATTGATTTTAATAGTGGGTTGGAAGATTATATGAAAAGAATAAGCAGCTATATAAAAATATGTTGTTAAGAATGTTCTTATACCATTGGATTAAAGTCAAAATAATTTAAATCGGAAACAATAGGCAATAATTGATGATGGAGTTTAAAAAAAAGAATAAATGAATTAATTTACTTTACTTTATACCAAATAACAGGTTTTTTAAGTTTATAATAAGTAAATTTAATACTATAAGGTTTATAACCTTTAGGTACTTTTATTCTTTTATCATATTTCACTTTGTATGATTTAGTTGTATATTTATTTTTTTTAACCTTTTTTATCTTAGTATATTTTATTTTAACAGTACCTAACTTATAACTTGTTTTAGTTAATCCCCTAGAAATAATAATAGTATTTTTTGGTATTTGTTTGCTAGTTTTTATATTATAATAAACAATAACATTATCATTCTTTTTCAATTTAATTGTAGTAATAACACCATAATTTCCTTTTCCAACTTTAGTTTTAATTTTATATGTTTTACTAGTTGCTGCACTAGCACTAGATATTAAACCAAATATGCACAAACTAAATAGTATTATTATTAAAATTTTACTCACTTTCATTTTTACACATCTCTTTGCTTTTATAAAAAATTTTCAGTTAAATCATAGAATCATTAGATAATTGCTCTGTTTTGATTCACTAACTAGCGATTAGTTAATAATCACCCTAAATAATCATTAATTTCATTTATAAACTAATATAATTTATATTATTTTTTTATTTATTATATAGTTTTTTAATTTATTATATTTTTTTAATAATAAATAATTTTCATTCATTTTTATTAACTCATTAATAATTTTATTACATTATTATCTCTATCAATCTTATAATTAACACTGTATAATTTTAAACTAATAACTAATATTAAGATACTTGCACTTAATGTGTTGAATATAATTAAGTAAACGAATGATATAATAGGACATAAATTATTAAATCTCTTTGGGATATGATATAGGGGGGAGTAACTAGTTAGAAATTAATCAATTTAACAAAAATAGATAGAAAATTATCAAATGAACAATTATTTAATTCAATATATAAAATTAGTTAATAATATTAATAATATTACTATGGATTATTATATATTATGATTTTATTTAAGAAAATGGAATTCATAGCTAGCTAATTAATCATAATTCTTTCATACATATAGTTATTATTTCAAATTAATAAAAGCATTTCTTATGTTTAAAATGCTTAAATTTTGGAATAGTTTTTGTTCAAACTTTTTTCAAAAGTTTGTTTCAAATTAATAAAAGCATTTCTTATGTTTAAAATGCTTAAATTTTGGAATAACTTTTGTTCAAACTTTTTTCAAAAGTTTGTTTCAAATAATTAAAAAGAAAATAAAATTTAATAAAAAAAATAAGAGTGTTTAATGGTTAATAGCATCTTTAACCTTATCGAAGAATCCTTTTTCATATTTATTGATTTCTTCTCCACTTATTGATGCAAATTCTTCGAGTAATTCTTTTTGTTGCACATTTAGTTTTTGAGGAACTACTACTTGTACTGTAACATATAGGTTTCCTTTTCCTGATCCATGTAAATATGGCATTCCTTGTCCTCTAAGCCTAAATACACTGTCACTTTGTGTTCCTTCTGGGATTTTAAGTTCTACTTCACCATCTATTGTTGGAACATCAATTTTATCTCCAAGACTTGCTTGAACAAAACTTATTTGTTTGTCTAAGTATAGATTTGGTCCTTCTCTTTCAAAGAATTTGTGTTGCTTTATGTAGATTCTGACATACAAGTCCCCGTATCCTGCATTTTTCTCTCCAGCATTTCCTGCTCCTGGGACTCTAAGTCTTGATCCTTCTTCAACACCAGCAGGTATTTTAATATCGATATTTGTTTCTTCTTGGACTCTTCCTTTTCCATTACACTCTGTACATGGATCTGTGATGATTACTCCTTCTCCATTACATTCTCTACATGTTGTTACATTCATCATCTGTCCAAGAATGGTATTATGCACTTGTTTTACTTGTCCTGTTCCATTACATGTTCGGCATGTTTCAGGACTGCTTCCTGGTTCTGATTTGCTTCCATTACATCTTGGACAGGTAGTGTATCTTCTCACTCTAATCTCTTTCTCAACACCACTTGCTGCTTCTTCTAAAGTTATACTTACTTCTCTTTGAATGTCCGAACCTCTTTGAGAACCTCGTCTTCTGCTTCCTCCTCCAAATCCAAACATATCAAAGATATTTCCTACATCAAACCCGCCAAAACCTGAGAATATGTCATCAAAGTTCGCATTTCTAAATATGTCTTCAGTGGAGAATCCATCCATTCCAGCATGACCAAATTGATCATATTTTTGCTTTTTATCTTCATCTGATAAAACAGCGTAAGCTTCACTTATTTCTTTAAATTTCTCTGTAGCTTCTTCTTCCTCACTAACATCAGGATGGTATTTCATAGCCAATTTACGATAAGCTTTTTTTATCTCTTTTTCATTGGCTTCTTTTTCCACTCCAAGGACTTCATAGTAGTCACGCTTTTCTGCCATCGATTCACCTAGTATAAAAAGTTGAAATAATAGCTATAGTATAGTAAAATAGTCAATATTTGTTGTTTTACTAATAGCTATTTAATAATAATTATTTTAATGTTTATTAAATAATTTAAGTAATATAATAAAAATAAATAGTTAAAAAGGTTATAATTGAATTTCTAATAATTAAATTTAAAGAATTTTTATTAAATCTAACAGAAATATCTTTAATTTTTAAACTTAATAAAAATATTATTAATATTTTATTCTTACTCGGTATTTATAATTTTTCTATAAAATTAATATAAATTAATATTTAATTAAATAGCTTAAATTAAATAGTTTAGATTAAATAGCTTAAATTAAATATTTTAGATTAAAAACAAATGATTTTATTATTTATCATTTTATCATTTGTCTTTAATTACTTGTTTTTAAGTATTTTATTGTTTAGCTATTTTTTAACTTCGTAGTCTGCATCAATAGTGTCATCATCACCATTATTATCTCCAGCTCCTGGATCTGCTCCTTGAGCTTCTTGAGCAGCTTGTTGTGCTTGTGCTGCTTCTTGGTAAATTTTTGCTCCTATTTCTTGAACTACTTTTGTTAATTCATCAGTTTTTTCTTTCATAGCTGGGAGGTCGTCTTTTGATATGAGTTCTCTTAGTTCTTTAACAAGGTCTTCTATTTTAGATTTTTCATCATCAGAGATTTTATCTTTTAGTTCTTCAGTTGTTTTCTCAGCAGTGTATATCATGGAGTCAGCATTGTTTCTAACTTCAATTTCTTCTTGTTTTTTCTTGTCATCTTCAGCATTTAGTTCGGCTTCTTTGACTTTTTGTTCGATTTCTTCATCAGATAATTTAGTTGAAGCTGTAATTGTAATAGCTTGTTCTTTTCCAGTTCCCATATCTTTAGCAGACACATTAATTATTCCATTTGCATCGATATCGAAAGTTACTTCGATTTGTGGGATTCCTCTTGGTGCTGATGGAATTCCAACTAATTGGAATCTTCCAAGTGTTGTGTTATCTGCAGCCATTGGTCTTTCACCTTGGAGAACATGTATATCAACGGATGTTTGGTTATCTGCAGCAGTTGAGAATATTTGGCTTTTTTTAGCAGGAATTGTAGTGTTTCTTTCGATTAATTTAGTTGAAACTGCCCCAAGTGTTTCAATTCCTAATGATAATGGAGTAACGTCAAGAAGAACGAGATCTTTGATTTCTCCAGCTAAAACACCTCCTTGAATAGCTGCACCCATTGCTACACATTCCATAGGATCGATTCCTCTTTCAATTGTTTTTCCTGTATATGTTTCAACGAATTTTTGTACAGATGGCATTCTTGTAGGTCCACCAACAAGGATTATTTTGTCAATATCTGATTTTGACATTTTAGCATCTTTTAATGCTTGTTCCATTGGAGTTTTAGATTTTTTAATAATTGGATCAACTAATTCTTCAAGTTTTGCTCTTGTAAGTTGATTGATTAAGTTTTTAGGACCATCAGCAGCCATTGTAATAAATGGTAAGTTTACTTCAGTTGTTAAGGTAGTTGAAAGCTCAATTTTTGCTTTTTCTGCTGCTTCTCTAAGTCTTTGAACTGCTTGATCATCGTCCATCAAGTCAATTCCAGTTTCTTTTTTGAATTCATCAGCTAAATATTTTAGTATGGTGTTATCCATATCAGTTCCACCGAGTTTAGTGTCACCACTAGTGGATTTAACTTCAAATACTCCTCCACCAAATTCCATAATGGTTACATCAAGTGTTCCACCACCAAAATCGAATACCAAAATTTCGAGTTCATCCTCAGATTGTTTGTCAATTCCATATGCTAAACTTGCTGCTGTTGGTTCGTTTACAAGTCTTACAACATCAAGTCCAGCTATTGTACCTGCATCTTTTGTTGCAGTCCTTTGGTTGTCATCAAAATATGCTGGAACTGTAATAACTGCTTTTTTAACTTCTTCACCAAGGAATGATTCAGCATCTTTCTTAATTTTTTGTAATATGGATGCAGATATTTCTTGTGGAGTATATTCTTTTCCTTGAACTTTCACTTTGTGATTTGTACCCATACTTCTTTTAATTGCACTAATTGTGTTTTCAGGGTTAGTTACTGCTTGTCTTCTTGCTGGTTCACCTACTAATTTTTGTCCATCATCAGTAAATGCAACATAACTTGGAAATGCCTTTCCGTATTGACTTGCTCCTTCTGCACTTGGTATAACTGTAGGTTTCCCACCAACAAGCACTGCAGCTGCAGAATTACTTGTTCCTAAATCTATCCCAATAATTTTTTCTTTTTTATCTGCCATATTTGTCACCTTAATATTTTTTTTAATGATTTTAGTTTTTAATTTTAGTTTTTAGTAATTTTTTATTATAATAATATTTTATTATAATAACAGATTTTAGTATAATTTTAATTAATAATTAAATAAAGTTGATTTTTTAGTAATTATCTATTTTAACTATTTTTTTATTTATTATTAGCTATTTTTATTTATTATTAACTTTTTTTATTTATTATTAGCTATTTTTTAGGTTTTTTACAGACTCTAACTTTGGAATACTTGATTATTTTATCTTTTAATGTATATCCTTTCATAAGTTCGTCTATAATCTCTCCATTTTCATGATCTTCGCTATCTTCTGCCATTAAAGCTTCATGTTTAAATGGATCGAATTTCTCACCTTTTGCTGGAATTTCTTTTACTCCTTCTTTTTCTAAGGTGTTTTTCATTTTTGAATAAATAAGTTCTAATCCTTTTTTTAGGTCTTCTTTGGTTTTAGCATTTTCCAAGGCCCTACCTAAATCTTCATAGCTGTCTAATATTTTCAAAATAAGTCCTTCATTTGCAAATTTAACAAGGTCTTGTTTTTGCTTTTCATTTTGCTTTTTGAAGTTTTCAAAGTCTGCTTGAAGTCTTTGAAGGTGAGATTGGTATTCTGCTAATTTTTCATCTTTTTTTAGAAGTTCTTCTTCTAAAATAGCTATTTCATCAGATTCTATTTCTTCATCAGATTCTATTTCCTCACTTTTTTCTGAATCTTTATTCTTTTTTTCAAGCTTTTCATCTTTAAGCTCTGGATCAGACTCAGTATTCTTTAGTTTTTCATCTGATTTTTTCTTTTTATCCTCATTAGCCATTAATTCACCTTTTATTATTTTCTATTGATAATATCATAATATGGACTATCGAAGTAAGAAAAATACTTTTGTTCTATTTAATAGGATTGTTTAAATGGGTTTTTTAAGTTTCATCTTGAACTATGTGATCTACATGGTTAATTTTAAAGATGAGTAATCTACTATATTATAGTAACAAAAAGTTATCTTTCTCAATATATTATAGTAACAAAATGTTATATAAAGTTTTCTATTTTTAATAACCAAAAGTTATAAAATGTATATTTTTATTAATTTCTTATTTAATAAATAATACAGTTTTATTTCACATTTAGCTATTTAATAATGGTTTTATTTTTGTTTGTTTTTCATTTGAACTAATTATTTTTTTAATAGCTATTTATTTTAATGTTATTTTTTTATATTAACTCTTATATTACACATTATTTAGTTCAAGAGGCACTGTTTTTTTTAATGTTCATTATTATATAAATTAATTATATACTAATATTGAAGTATTATATAATAGATTAAAGTAACAAAAAGTTATATAAATGTTAAAAGATATAATAACAAACAATGTCAGATAATTCACAAAAATCTCAAAACTCAAAAGATTCCCAAAATCCCTTTGATGATGTAGGTATAGAGGATATTCTTGATGTTATGGGATGTCGTACCCGACGGGAAATAATAAATCTCCTTAGAGAAGAACCTAAATTTGTAAGTGAAATCTCTAAAGAATTGGAGATAGGTCAGAAAGCAATTATAGAGCATCTTCGAGCTATGGAAGAAATAGGTATATTAACCTCTTCATTTAAAAAAATAGTTCGTGGAAGACCTCGTAAGTATTATGACATGCCAAATGACTTAAACATTAATATCACAATCACAAAAAATTCTTTAGATATTCAAATCACAGAAGACATGTTAAATCTAAAACAACTACCTTCTGGCGATGAATGGTCTAAATTATTAGATATAGAAAAAAGAATCGATCAAGGGCAATGGGAAGCTATTGAAGAGTTAAAAAATCAAATTAGATTATATGATAATCTAAAAAAAAGAGCAGAATATATATTAAAACGAACAATTAAGTTGTAATGGGATGTTTTTGAAGGATATGTAGTAATGAAATGTATGGTAAATGAACTATGTAGCAATTGAAAGTATTTGGTTAATTTAGCTATTAATTCACTCTATATTAAGTTTATATTAGTTGAAAAACATATGGTTTCAAAAATTTGAATAGTTTTTAGTTATAGGTAGTTATAGATAAATTTTTTATATATTTAGATTAGTTTAACTGTAAAATAATAAATAATATTTAAGTTTTTTGGATAATTAATTATTCTTAGCTTTCTATTTACTTATTCATTAATATCCTCACAAAAAACTAATAAAACCAATAAAACTTAATAACTGCTTAAATAATTATTGTATGTTTTTAGATATAAACTTAACATAAAATAAGAAGTGTACATATGATTAATAAATAAAAAAAGAAAATCTCTTAAAAAATAATAGAGATTAAAAAATTTAAATTTTATATTTTTTCTATGATGTGCATTTAGTCAACGGATTCTTTTAACAATTATTATAATACTTAATAAACTTATTAAAAGTATAGTCATTGGATTTCCTGTATTTGCACTTTTAACATTCCTGGAAACACCATTATTCACATAGTAGGATTTATTAGTTTCTTTACTGTTATTTTTGTCTTTGTTGTTATTTTTCTTATTGTCATTTTTGTCTTTGCTGTTATTATTATTATTTGATGTATTTTTATTAGAATTATTATTCTTAGAATCATTTTTTTTAATTATCAGTGATTTATTTGAAGAAGAGTTCAAATATTTATAGTCATTTTCGTATTCTGCTCCAAGAACAAGTTTTCCTGATTGTTTTACTTTATAATAGAACGTAGCTATTCCATTTTCATTAGTATATCCATTAGAAACTTTTTTTCCATTTATAAGTAAATATACACTCTTATTTGCAAGAGGTTTATTAAACTTATCTTTTAATTCCACATTTATTTTCAAACTTTTATTAACTACAGGATTATCTGATGTTATTTTTATTTTAGTTGGTATTTTAAAGGAATTAACACCTAAAACAACTGTATCTTTACAGGTTATCACATATAGCTTTGTATCATTTGATATTGGAATATTAAGATAGAAATCATCTGTTTCTTTACCTGAAAATGTAGCTAATACATTACCATATATGTCCACTATTTTTGTTGTAAAATCTGGGATAGCACTAAGATTTCCAGTATCATTTGTACCATTTAAATGGAATCCATAATGTATTTTCCACTGACCATCAACATATCCAGTTGCTACGATTGTTGATACATCTATGACATAATAATCTAAAAGAGTAACATTCTTGAAGTTATCTGTACAATTGTTCCCTGCCCAATTTCCGCTAGCAGTATTATTATCTCCAGTACCATTTATGACAACTGCAGAACCATTATTATCAAAAATATTGTTAGAAACATTTTTGTTATTTGTGGTTCCATTATTGTTGATTGCTGTGCCAGTATTATTGAATGTATTTCCTGAAACATTTTTGTTATTTGTGGTTCCATTATTGTTGATTGCTGTGTTGTTGTTGTTGAATGTGTTGTTAGCTATATTTGTATTATTTGTGTGTCCAGTGTTGTTGATTGCTGTGTCAGTATTATTGAATGTATTTCCTGAAACATTTTTGTTATTTGTGGTTCCATTATTGTTGATTGCTGTGCCGTTGTTGTTGAATGTGTTGTTAGCTATATTTGTATTATTTGTGTGTCCAGTGTTGTTGATTGCTGTGTTGTTGTTGTTGAATGTGTTGTTAGCTATGTTTGTATTGTTGTTAGTTCCAGTGTTGTTGATTGCTGTGTCGGTGTTGTTGAATGTATTTCCTGAAACATTTTTGTTATTTGTGGTTCCATTATTGTTGATTGCTGTGCCAGTATTGTTGAATGTGTTGTTAGCTATATTTGTATTATTTGTGTGTCCAGTGTTGTTGATTGCTGTGTTGTTGTTGTTGAATGTGTTGTTAGCTATGTTTGTATTGTTGTTAGTTCCAGTGTTGTTGATTGCTGTGTCGGTGTTGTTGAATGTATTTCCTGAAACATTTTTGTTATTTGTGGTTCCATTATTGTTGATTGCTGTGCCAGTATTGTTGAATGTGTTGTTAGCTATATTTGTATTATTTGTGTGTCCAGTGTTGTTGATTGCTGTGTTGTTGTTGTTGAATGTGTTGTTGGCTATGTTTGTATTGTTGTTAGTTCCAGTGTTGTTGATTGCTGTGTCGGTGTTGTTGAATGTATTTCCTGAAACGTTTTTGTTGTCATTTGTTCCATTGCTATTAATTGCTGTGCCGTTGTTGTTGAATGTGTTATTGGTTATGTTTGTATTGTTGTTAGTTCCAGTGTTGTTGATTGCTGTGTCGGTGTTGTTGAATGTATTTCCTGAAACGTTTTTGTTGTCATTTGTTCCATTGCTATTGATTGCTGTGCCGTTGTTGTTGAATGTGTTGTTTGCTATGTTTGTATTGTTGTTAGTTCCAGTGTTGTTGATTGCTGTGTCGGTGTTGTTGAATGTGTTATTGCTTATATCTGTGTTGTTGGTATTGGTATTGTTGATTGCTGTGTCGTTGTTACTGTATGTGTTATTGGTTATGCCTGTGTTATTGGTTTCGTTGTTGTTGATTGCTGTGCCGTTGTTGTTGAATGTGTTGTTGGTTATATCTGTGTTGGTGCTGTTAGTGTTGTTGATTGCTGTGCCGTTGTTGTTGAATGTGTTGTTGGTTATGTCTGTCTTGGTGCTGTTAGTGTTGTTGATTGCTGTGCCGTTGTTGTTGAATGTGTTGTTGGTTATATCTGTGTTATTTGTGCTTCCTTCAATATTAACTCCATCACCATTGTTGGTAAAATTATTTCCAGTGACATCTGTATTACTGACTGTTCCATTATTATCTGGAGTAGTGGAACTAATGTTTAGAGCAGGAGTATCATTAGATGATATAGAACCATTAGTATTATTGTTATCAGATACTGTATTATTTATAACATTAGTATTACTAATATTACTTGAACCATTTTGAGTTTTAGAAGGATTTGGCACTTTAGAACCAATTTGTATTCCAATATTATTAATATCAATATTATTATTTTGAATATTAATATTACTTAAAATAGTACTTCCACCAATTTCTCCACCATTGGTACTGTTACCAATATTGGCTATTGAATTAATGTTAATTCCATTATTATTTGATTGGACTACATTGTTATTAATGTTAACATTACTAACTGAACTATTTCCACCAATTATATTCCCATCAGTACTATTACTAGAACCTGTACTTGAATATATGACGATTCCGTCATTATTAGTGTTAATTGCATTGTTTCCAACATTGACATTACTTATCTGACTACTGCCTCCAGATACCGTACCAGTATTTGAACTTGAATCTCCTCCAACTGAACTTACACTTACACCAGTACTATTGGAGTAAACTGTATTATTCTGTAGATTAAGATTACTGATTGTGCTGTTTCCAGCAATAGCATTACCAGATGAACTTTGAGCATTACCTCCAGAACTACTAATATTATGGGCATTGTTACTAGTTACAATGGTATTATTGTTAATATTGATTCCAGTAATAACATTATTTCCACCAGAAGCAGTACCATTGTCACTTTGACCATCTCCACCATTTGTACTCAATACAACACCAGTATCGGCGTTAATATTGTTATTTTGGATATTTGAATAAGTAACACTACTATTTCCACCAGAAGCATTTTGATTAGTACCTATTGTATTTTGTCCACTTGCAGAAGACTCTATATAAACGCCATCTTTAGAAGTGTTAATATTATTATTGTTAATATTAAAATTAGTAATTTCACTATTACCTCCATTAACATTACAGGAACCTGCTGTTAAATTCACACTGTTATCTCCAGAATTTATAGTATTATTCTGGATATTGATATTACTTATTTGTGAATGTTCAGTTGCATTGTTAGATACTGAAATACCTGTACCATTACTTGAATTAATAGTATTGTTGTTGATGTTTACTCCACCAGTACTAATATTACCATTGCCAGAAACATTAATAAACACAGATGTATTTTCTGTAGAAATAATATTGTTATCAATCTCAGTATTACCATACTCAGTTGAGTTAGCATTTATAGAAATTCCATTAGTAACATTAGTGATATTACTATTCTGAACAAGTATTAGTCTTGATGTTGAATCAATAGCTGTAATATAATTAGAAATATTCAATCCATAAATCTGAACATTTGAACTATTAATATTGAATAAGTTTGAAGTTCCATCACCAATAATATTGGCTAAACCATTAATAACAATGTTATGAGTGATATTCAGGTCTTTTAGGAAATTAAAAGTACCTGTTAAAGTTAAAGAGTAATCAGTGTTAATAGCATTTTGTATTTCTGCTAAAGTAGAATTATCACCATAAAATGTTGCAGCATTAGCAGAATTCATAGAAACTAAAAGGATAATTACTACTGTAATAGAAACGATTAAACTTTTTCTTTTTATATTTTCACCTCCATTTTATTATTAAATTTTTTATAACTTTTTCATGTATTTACAAATAAGTTCTTAATATATTAGATAAATTACTAAATATTATATCAAGAAACAAACTTTATTTTATAATATAAATACATAGTTATATTTATGGTCTATTATTTGTTAAATACTTAACTATGTTTATAAGGATTTTACATGAAATAATTTTGATAAGCATAAAACATGCTGTAAACTTTTAATGAAAGATTTACTATTTAGTTAAGACAGTGAAGTATAAAATTAGCACAATTAATACTATAATCATTAAAAACAGTAATTTTTTAAATATTCTCTTAAAACTAATTCTATGGTGTTTCATCTAAAACAATTATAAAAATACTATCACTACTTTTACTACTTCTAGATGACTAATTAAAATTTGAGATACATATGATACAACTTTTGTTAAGTATGCTGGAAATACTTTGTATTTTAATCGTTTGATTCTTTATTTTGCATATAAAACATTTAATAATAAAATAAATAATTATTTGAATTTAATTACAAAAAATAATGAAAATTAAGCAAAATTTAGATAAATAAATGTCTAATAATTGATAATAAAATAAGTATGTTATATTTATATTAGATTTTAAAGATTAATCTAATTATATTTTTATAAATTATTCTTAAATGATGGATAATTTTAGTAATAAATATTTTAATAAATTAAAAGTTAAAATTAATTGTTAGATAATCTTAAAAAGTTAAAAAACTATTTTTAATTATTTTCAATAATCATTAATAGGAATATGTGTTATTATTTATGAATCTGTGCATTAAGTTGTGTAACTCCTTCCCTTTTTATTAATAATTATCTCATATTATACAACAATGACACAATCCTGGTTTTAAATATAACAAAAAATGGAAGTATTATAAAGGCACAAAAGAATATACCTATTGTTCCAACAATTAACCCACTAACAATGGATCCTGTAAGATGTGAGGATAGTAATATTGCAATTGTACTTATTATTGAGTTAATTAGTCCAAAAAGTAATGTAAATGTAAATAAAATACCACTAAATAATATTAGAATTCCAACATAGAAACTAATGTATTCAAACACACCAATTGATTTTATAATAAATATTAGGTCTTTAAATTTGAAAGCATGGATTATTGATCCTTTATTATTTACCATATTAGTAATAGCTATATCAGAAATTAAATAAAAAGCAATCCATAGTATAATAGCTATTGCAATAAATCCTCCAGTTAGAGTAATATTTTTAGCAATAATTGGGGCCATATTTAAGATAATAGTCTGATTGAGTGTTTGAATATGAGAAATATCATATCCTGTTGAGGTTGTGAATTGATTCAAATTAATTGTTAAAAATAAAATAGCTATTATAGTTCCAGGTAATAGGTAAATAAACCTTACAATAGCTATTTTAATTCCTTCAACAAGCATTTTCAGTAGTTTATCAAATTTAGGTAATGGATCATTACCATTAATCATACCATTAACACCAATAACTGTTATTCTGTAAGTGTATCCTTGTAGGAATAGTGTTGGTATAATAAATATTATACTTAGCAGTGTTAACATTCCTAATTTCAGTAAATGCTTTCTATTCTTAATTGAATATTCAAATGAATCTTTAAAGATTTCAAATATCATAATAAACACTAATTCCTTAATTAAATATTTATTTAGGTTATTCATTTATTTAATCTATTTATCTTCATCTAATAAGAACACATCTTCTATATGTTTGCAACCTAGTATCTTAGTTATTGTATATGCTAGAATTAGTGAGGGATTGTATCTGCCATTTTCAAGAGCACTTATTGTTTGTCTACTTACATTTGCCTGCTCAGCTAGTTTGTCTTGATTTATTCCCTTTTCCTGACGTAAGTATTTAATCATTGTTTTCATAGCTATTAAACCTTGGAATATAGTTTTACATAATATAAGAAACAGACTGTTAAAAACAAGAAATCGAAGATTTCTCTAATGTTCGTCATGAAATAAAGTTTAGAAAATCAAAGATTTTCTAACTTAATGAATTAAGTTTCATTTTACTGTTTTATAAAATAACCATTCTAAATAAGAAATGCTTTTATTATTAATTTTAAATATTTTATTATTGAAGATATTATTAATTTTAAATATATTCTTTTAATTAAATTAATTTTTCTATTAATTTAAATTGATTTTATTCATTTAATTATATTTAAATCCTTTTTGAAGCAATAATAGCTTGACCTAGAGATAATGATCCATCACCAGCACAAGAATTCTTGTGTTGAATAAATTTGTATCCATTGGATTCAACATTGTCTTTTATTGTTTTTGAAATAGCTTCATTGTAAAATACTCCACCAGTTCCTCCTATTGTCTTAACTCCTGTTTTTTCAGCTATTTCAATAGCTATTTCAGATAATCCTTTACTTAATGCAATTTGACTTGCTTTTCCAATGTTAGCTATCTTTTCTCCTGATTTTTTAAGTTCAATAACTTCTTTTAATAGTTTACTTGTATCGAGTCTTGGAATTTTATTTTCTTTTTTAATTTCATACGGAATCTCTAAGCTATTGTCTCCTTTAATAGCTATTGATTCTAATTTCATTGAACATTCTCCTTCATATGTTCTTTCGCCACATATTCCAAGTGCAACAGAAATAGAATCAAGGATACGCCCTGTACTTGTACTTGTTCCAACATTTAAATCACTATTCAGCTGTTTTAAAACATTATCAATTTCTGCTTCTCCATATTGGAAATAATCTTTATAATCTGCGATTAATAATGATTTAAGTTTATTTTCATCGTACTCTTGTTTTAAAATTGAAGTAAGCATTCTTATAGGATATTTAGTGGATATGTCTCCTCCAGGCATTTTTTGAGGTATTAATGAGCCTAATCTTTCAAAAGAGTCCATATTGGTGTAAAATATTTCTCCTCCCCATGCACTATGGTCTTCACCATACCCTACACCGTCAGCAGCAATAAATACAAATTCATCTATATTATTATCATATCCAAGAACTGCTCCATGGGCATGGTGATGTTGAACAGTGGTTACTGGACAATTATAGATTTCTCTAAGTTCATGAGCTAATTTAGTAGTGAAAAATTGGGGGTGCATATCACAAGCTATTATATCGTATTCTTTTGTAGCTGTAATATTCATTAAATGAGTTATTGCTTCTTGAAGGAATTGATAAGTCTTAAATTTATTAGTATTTCCAATATGCTGGGATATATAACAAAGACCTTCTTTCACAATAGCAAAAGTCACATCTAACTCTGGACCAAGAGCTAAAATATTTTTATTTGTTGTGTACTTACTTATATTATAAGGTGATGGGGCATAACCTCGTGATCGTCTAATAAATGAAGGGTGGTTATTAACATATCTAATAACAGAATCATCACATCTGTTTACTATTTTTCTATTATGTAATAAGAAATAATCAGCTATTTTAGATAGATTTTCCATTATGTCCTTATTTTCAATCATCATAGGTTCTCCAGGAATATTCGCAGAGGTCATTATATAAGCAGGAGAATCTGTATGTTCAAACAACATATGGTGAAATGGTGAGTAAGGTAGCATTACTCCAATATTATGTAGTACTGGTGCAACAGAATCTTCAAAATAATAGTCTTTACTTTTTTTGACCACTACAATAGGTCTTTCAATAGATTTTAGGCTATTTTTTTCATTTTCACTAAGTTTAGCATAAGTTTCTATTGTTTCTATATCAGGACTCATAACTGCAAATGGTTGATTTAGCCGATTTAAGCATTTTCTAAGGGTTTTAGATGTTTTTTTATCTGTGACACTTGCTACAAGATGAGTTCCACCTATTCCTTTAATAGCTAAAATGTTTCCAACATCTAATAAATGTGCTGCTTTTTTAACTATTTCTTTTGAGGTGGAAATGTATTTAGGTTTGTCTGTTATAATATATTCCTTTGAATTACTATTGTATAACCTTAATAAAGGTCCACATTTATCACAGCAAGTTGCTTCTGCATGGTAGCGCCGGTCCAATGGATTAGTGTATTCTTCGATACATTCTTCACATAAGGGGAATTCGTCCATTGTAGTATTTTCTCTGTCATAAGGAATATCTTTTATAACTGTAAAACGAGGTCCACAGTCAGTACATGCGATGAACGGATAGTTATATCTAAAATTACTCTTATCTCTCATTTCATTTAAACAATTATCACAAACTGCTAAATCTGGTGGAATAACAGAAGATCCTGAAACTTCTGATGAACTTTTAAGTATTTCGAAACTGATATATTCTTTTTCATTAGCTATTTCTTCTGTTTTCACTGAGTTTATTTTCGCAACAGGTGGTTTTTCATCTACTAGTTCCTGGATGAACTTATCACTATCTTTTTTAGATCCTTGAGCAACTATTTCAACTACATTTCCTTGATTTTTAACGTAACCTTTTATATTATTTTTAATAGCTATTCTATAAATATTTGGTCTAAATCCAACTCCTTGCACAATTCCTTCAACGAAAATTTTACTTGTTTTCATTTTTTCCCTTTATAATTTTGAAGTATTATATATTTATATTTTACAATTAATATACTTTTATATTTTGTTTTTATTAATTATTAATTAGCTTTATTAATTATTGTTAATATTTAGAATTATTAGTAATCCTCATTATTTATCAGTGGATTAAGATTATCTATTGACTAATATTCTTTAATATATTCAATAATCTTATTATTTTCCCATTTTTTGCCAAAAACTATTTTTTCTAAATGGAATATGAGTATATGTCTGTAAACTATGCTTAATATTGAAAATATCATGATTATTTCTATAAACATTAGATGAATATAATATAAATTCACAATAAATAAAATTATATTGATAATTACAACTTGAACTAATTGCCTATAAAACTTCTTTTTTGTTTTATGCTTGTTTTCTTTGAATTTATTTTCTATTTCTTCTCTTGTAGGAAATTTATCGAGTTTCATATACTTTTTAAGCTTTTTATCTCTTTTTTCTTTATTTTTAAAGCTTCTTTTTAGAAAATATAATTTTAAATATTTGTATAATGAAAATAAGAGAAAAATGCTTCCTACATAAATACATAGAAATAATGGGCTTTGAATAAAATTGATGTAACTAGGCTGTGGAAGATTATTCATATATATTAAGCTTGGATTAGGATAACTTACACCTCTTGCTGTAGTTCTAATGGCTATAAATATGAATAAGCCTGTAAAAAGTAATATTTGGAAATATAATTCTCTTGTGTGTTCTACTATTATTTTAGCTCTTTGATATGTAGTATCAATAGTCATATTAATCTTTGAGTTCTGAAATTTAATATTTAATGAGTTTGTGTAATATTTACTAATCAATAATTAATTTTCAATTTTATTTCTTAATCTTTCTGTTTATTATTCAAAATATTTATTATTTGGTTAATATAACTATTAATATATAATATTTTTAATATAAATATTGGATAATAAACTGGATAATGTATGGTAAAATGAGAGATATACTTAAGGATCTTTTAGATGATAAAATCAGCATTAATGATGCTGTAAATCGTTTGAAAGCCAATAATATTAAAGAAATTAATGAAATAGCTAATTTTGATTCTTCAAGACAAGTTAGAACAGGTTTTCCAGAAGCAATTTTAGCATATGGGAAAGATTATGATGATTTACTTGCAATTATAACATCACATTTAAAGGATGAGGATTTTTCAAAAAACAATGATTTAAATAAGCTTCTTATTACAAGACTTGAAGAAGATATTTATAATAAAGTAATCAGCGATTTATTTCAAAAACAAAAGCCTAAAAAAAGTAGTACTAGCAGTAGTACTAGCTCTAATAACAATTATAATTATAATAAGACTTATGATTTATTTCACCATAATTTTACCTTTGAATATAATAAAAAAGCAAGAATTTTAGTTATTTCAGGTAAAAATATTGAGGATGAAGAAGTCGATAGAAATAATAAAAGAAATATAAATATTATTAATTCAACTAATGGTGATTCTAGTAATATTTCTACTATTGATGATATTGATGGTTTGAAAGATCTTCCTTTAGCTAGACCTAAAATGATTTCTAAAAATACAGATAAAACTAGTACTTTATTTGATATTAGAAATGTTGATGATGTTAATATTGATATTGATGATAATGTTGATGATGTTAATATTGATATTGATGATAATGTTGATGATGTTAATATTGATATTGATGATAATGGTGTTGATGTTAATATTGATATTGATGATAATGTTGATGATGTTAATATTGATATTGATGATAATGGTGTTGATGTTAGTAATGATATTGATGATGATAGTGTTAATGTCGATGATAGTAGCAATGAATATAAAGTAGGAATCGTCACAGCAGGAACATCTGATATTCCAGTAGCAGAAGAAGCACGAGTTATTATTGAATCTACGGGCTGTGATGTAATAGCTTCTTATGACATTGGAGTAGCTGGAATACATAGATTGTTTCCTAAAATAGCTAGAATGATTGAGGAGAATGTTAAAGTAATTATAGTGTGTGCTGGAATGGAAGGAGCTTTACCTTCAGTTGTTTCTGGACTTGTTGATATTCCTGTAATAGGTATTCCAACTTCAGTAGGCTATGGTATAGGAAGTGAAGGGAAAGCTGCTTTATATTCAATGCTCCAATCTTGTTCTCCAGGACTAGCTGTTGTTAATATTGATAATGGTTTTGGAGCTGCTGTATTTGCATTGACAATAATAAATAACATGAAATCAGGCTGAATATTCAGGAGTAAGGTTTTAATTGATACTTGAAGAATTTAATCTTAATAAACATGACGATTTTAAATTAGCTGAACTTATTTTTTCTGTTGATTATTCAACTTTTTTAAGATTATTTAAAAGTAGAGATTTAGCTATTTCTGCTATTAAAAGAAGATTAATAGTTCAAAATACAATAATTAATAGAAATAGTAGAAATTCTTCTAAAACACTTGTTTTAATCGATAATGAGCAGAATTTAATAGGGCTTTTATTAATTGTTAAAGGTAGGAAAGATAGTTTCTTATCTACAGCTATTTTTCTTTTAAAAAATCTTAGATTAGATTTAGCTTTAAAATTTATATTTATTGAGATTATGGATTATTTAGTCTTGGCTAAATTTAATTCTGATGATTTATATTTAGCAGAATTAGCTATTGACTCTGAAAATCAAGGTAAAGGTTATGGAAAAGTTCTTTTAAATGAAACAGTAAAAATAGCTAAAAAAAGAGGATTTAAAAGAGTTGTCTTAGATGTAGAACTAAATAATTCAGTAGCTATTGATATCTATAAAAAATTTGGCTTTAAAATTTTTAACAAACGAACAGACAGAATTTTTAATGGAAAAAGAGGAATGTATAATATGGAATATATTGTTTAATTGTATTTATGATTTTACAAACTTGCAGGATAAGATTTTGCAAAATTTTTTTCTCAAAAATTTTGTGAAATCAGTGTTACTATTTGTTTCTTTTTTCAAATTCTTTTAGTAAATCGTCTAACGGAATTTGTTTATAGACTAAAAGAAGTAAATTATGGAATATAAGATCTACGGACTCTTCAACTAGATTTTCATTATTTTTAGAAGCTATTATAACTTCTGTGGCTTCTTCACCTATTTTTTCTAGGATTTTATCCTCAGCTTTTTTGTTGCTGTCTTTCATTATTTTAGATGTGTATGAGTTAATTGGGTTATCTCTTCTATTTTCAAGTAACTCATATATATCCCTTATAATTTTTTCATCTACCATGAAAAGCACGCCAGTTAAATTGATTATTTCTTCATTAATTTTATAGTTATATTGTTCTACTTATCGTTTTCTTCATTGTTGTGTTGTTTTTGTAGACTTTCTGTAACAGCTATTAATGGGTGTTGAGTATGTTCAATTTTTTCAATATCATCAAAAGTATATATTCCACTTTTTTCCGCTGTTTTTTCCATTCCTAATTTTAAATCTTGTTCGAGGTCTATTACATAGGCATCAACGAAATCATAGCCTAATTGAATTGCTGCAACGGCTCTGTGATGACCATCTACAAGTACCCATCTATTTCCAGTTTTAATTACTATTGCTGGTTCTGACAATCCTCCTTGAAGTTCGTAATATCTTCCTTCCAGTTCATCAGCAAATATTTTGTCTTGTGTAGGTCTGAGTTTTTTTAGTTCTACTTTTTTCTTGTTTAAACTTGTTTTAATTCCGTATAGCTGTTCAATAGTCTGTTTAAAGTAGTCTACTTTACTTGGTGTAGATCTTTCTATATGTGATCTAACCATATCCATATTTGTTATGATTCCTTTTAGTTTTTCTTCCCTATCTACTACTGGAAACCTTGAAATTCCTTTTCTAAACATTACTCTTGATGCATCGTTGATTTTCATCTCTTCTTGTGCTACAACGACTTCTGTAGACATAATATCTTTAACGAAATCTCCTCTTTCGTTCATTAAAAGGTCAAATGCAGTTACAATTCCAAGGACTTTTTCATCATCATCAACTACAGGAAATCCGTCATGTCCTGTTTCGTTCATTATTTTTATTATATCTTCATTTAATGTATCTTTTTTTACACTGATAACATTTCTTGTCATATAATCTTTTACTAATGATTTTCTACTCACTATAATCCCTTCTTATCTATATTTGACACTATTATTAATTCTTTATCATGATTATATTTATTTTCATTATTTTTGTGGGCTATGCTGTCTTCATTATTTAATATTTAATTACCTAATATTTAATCATCTAATATTCCTTTTAATATTTTAACAGTTTCTCCAGGGTCTGCTTTTCCTCTGGTCTGTTTCATTACTTGTCCTACTAAGAAGTTTAAAGATGATTCATTTCCTTCTTTGTAATCTGTTGCTGCTTTCGGATTTTCATCAATAGCTATTTTACAAGCATTTTGAACTTCATCATCACTTACAATTCCAGTTAGATTTAATTCAATAGCTATTTCTTTTGGTGTTTTAGGATTCTTTGGCATTTGTTCTATAATTCTTTGACCTGCTTTAGCTGTTATCTCTTTTTTATTTAGCATTTCTAAGAATTCTACAATATTTTCAGGATTTATACTACTTTCTTTGTATTCTATTTTGTTGTAGGATAGAACTCTTTTAAGTTCGTCTCTCATCCATAATCCTGCAATTTTGGGATCAACTGATTTAACTACTTCTTCATAAGCATTAGCTAGCTCTAATTCAGATGTCAGAACTTTTGCAGTTTCTTTATCAATACCATAGCTATCTATAAATCTTTCTACTTTACTATATGGTGTTTCAGGCATTATTTCTTTAATTTCTTCAATTTTACTTGTTTCTATTTTCATTGGAGGAAGATCTGGATCTGGTATGAATCTGTAATCATCAGCGTCTTCTTTCATTCGCATTGAAACTGTTGTCATTGATGATTCTACAAATGCTCTAGTTTCTTGTTGAATTTCTTTTCCTCTTCTCAACTGATTTTTTTGTCTGATTAATTCAAATTTTAGAGCTTTGTATGCACCTTTTATAGAGTTAATATTTTTTATTTCAACTCTATTTCCTCCTTCAATAGATACATTAACATCTGCTCGCATTGTTCCTTCACCACGAGCACTTTCACTATAGTTAAGAACTCTAATTAAATCTCTTAAGAAATTTCTAGCTTCTTCTGGTGAATGCATATCTGGTTCAGTTACAATTTCTACAAGTGGGATTCCAGACCTGTTAAAATCGACAATTCCTCTATCTGGTTTATATTGCCCAGGATCTTCTTCTACATGTATTTCTCTGATTCTAACATCATTTAAATTACCTTCATATCCAATAGGCACAGAAGTTTTCTGGTAACCAGATGGTAAATCTGGATAATCGTAATGTTTTCTCATAAAATAGGTTATTCCTTGATCTATTTTACAATTCAACATTAAAGATATCATTAAAGCATTTTCCATAGCTTTTCTATTAGTTGGATAAGGTTTTGCTCCTGGCTGATTTAAGCACACTGGGCAAATATTTGTATTAGCTGGGACTTCTTGGTAATTGGTATGACAATTGCAGAATAATTTAGATTCAGTTTTTAATTGTACATGTATTTCTAACCCACATTTCATGTTAATAGTAATTCCTCCAAGTGATGGATTATATAATTAAAGATTTGAATAATAATTATTAATAATTGGTTAAAATAATCAATTTTCTGAATTAATACTTTTATTATTAATATATTAATTTATTTTATTATTCTAATTAGTTTATTTCTAATTATTTTGTTGTTCTAATTTCTTTTTTATTATTTTAATTTAATATATTATTAATTCTGACTTATTTTAATTTATTTTTTAAGAATTCTTATCTGTTAATAATTAATTATTTAATTATTTTATAAAATATAAATTTTTCCTAAGTTCTTAAAAGAAATTATTACATTTTATTATTCTTTTATTATCCTTTGAATAACTATAAATTTATTTCTTAAATTTATCTTTTAATGATTCATCAATGTATCTTTTAATAAAAATGTTTAATTTATTATTGAATTTGCTAGTAGGATCTCCTAATTTAGTAGTATCTGTAAAAGTTCCTTGTAACTGCCTTCCAGTCCATTTCACTTCTTCTTCAACTCGTTTTCCGTATTTTGTTCCAAACATTTTAAATAATGGGAATTTAGTTATTCCATTTGCACCACTTAGAATTAATGTTCCAAGGTTTCCAAGGTTATCTTCCCATGTTCCACAGATAATTTCGATTTTAGGGTTCGTAATTCTAATAGTTGAAACTACACTACTATAATAAAGTGATGATGGTTGAGAAGAATTTTCATAAATAGTTCCTTTATGTGGATTTAATGAATAGAATATTATCCTATCAATTTTATTGATTTGAATGTAGTCTATAAGATATTCAATATCATCAACACTTTCCCCAAGTCCTAATATAATTGTAATAGCTTTTTTAAATCCTAAATCTTCTGCATTATGTAACATAGATGTTATATCATCGATTGGCTTACTTGGACAAACAGTTTTGTGAAATTCAGGATTAATTGTTTCAATAGCTCCTGTTATCCCTATAATTTCATTTGAATAGCTATCTAAATCATCTGTTATTCCTATGTTTAACCAAACTGGTTTTTTTGTTATTTCATATATATTTTCAGCTATTGATTTGATTTCTGCAGTTTTAAAGCTTTCATATCCTCCAGATAAAAATTCGATGTTCCAACCTAATCTATCACACATTTCAGCTTCAGCAATGATTCCATCAACTTTTCTTCTTGCTTTCAATGGATCTTTTATCTTATTTTTTTGAGTGCTCATATAACAAAAACTACAATCTCCTTTACTACACCACCATGAAAGAAAAATAGCTCTTTCTAATGTTATAGTATTTCCATGATTTTTAGTAGTAATTTTATCGGCTTTAGCTATTAATGGGAGGATTTCGTTAGTTTTAATCTTATCTATAATATTTATATTCTTCATTTTATCATATAGCTTTTAAATTCTTAATTCTCTATTATTTACTTATTATTATACTCTTTCATTATTCTTATCTATATTTATTTATTATTACAATTAAATAAATTTATATTAACTATAAATGACAAATATTAACTATAACTAATACAATATTATTAAATTATAATTGATACAATATTTAATTGTAATATTATAACTAAATATGTTAATATTAATATATTAATATTAAATATATTAATATTAAATATATTAATATTAAATGTAATATTAATATTAAATAAATATATTTGTATTAAATAAACAATAGTTAAACATTTAATTAGATTAACAAAATGATTGGAGTGGCTTGATGGTTTTTTGTAGTTATTGTGGCACTGAAAATGCTAATGGATCATTGAAATGTTATAATTGTGGAAAAGCTTTACCTCTGATTCATGATGATAATATAAAGAATTATTCATCTAATAATGAGTTTAAAGTAGAAAATAGTCCTAACATTCCTAATAATAGTATTAGTAATATTCCTAATAATGGTATTAATAGTATTCCTAATAATAATAATACTGATAATTATAATACTGAATCTATTAAGGAGAAATATGTTTCTTCCGATTCTAAAAGTTTTGCTACAGATTCTAATTCAAATAAAACTAGTTATTTAGATCCTCCTAATAATAATAATAATAATAATAATTATTCTAATGAGAGTTCTACTCTATATAATCGTGAATATCATCGTAATCCTAATGTTTTAAATAAAAGGAACAATGTATCTTTTTCAGAATCTAAATATAATTCTAAATATGATCTTGAAGAGGTTACTAAGGAGCATTCTATTGAATGGGATGTTATAGTGGCTACTGCACTTATTTTCATTATTTTAACAGCCATCTTAAATAGGATTTTTTCTGTTATTGGAATTTTTATTTCACTTTTCATAGCATTGATTTATATACTAGTAGCAACTAAGAATAAAAATAGTCTTTTTAAATCTATTCCAATAGCTATTATTATGATAGCGGCTATATCAGCATACTTGTCATTGTAGGACAGGTTGAATATTTTTATTAATAGTTTTTTAATAACTGATTATTGATTCCATAAAGACGAACAATTCATAGTGCTTTTAAGGTATTTATAATGGAAAAATATCAAAAGATTTATATATTATGAAAACCAACATTAATTTACTGTTTAATCATATTGAATATTAAATTATAAATTAATTGAGTGAACCTTTTTTTAGGTTTGGGTGTTCAGGTGCCGTCGTAGCTCAGTAGGTAGAGCGTTCGGCTGTTAACCGATTGGTCACAGGTTCGAGCCCTGTCGACGGCGTTCTTTGGGCCCATAGCTTAGCCAGGTAGAGCGCCCGGCTCATAACCGGGCGGCCATGGGTTCAAATCCCATTGGGCCCATTGCTTCTGCATCTAATATCGCTATTATGGGTATTATTTAATCCAATGTTTTTTAATATTTATATATAATATCTAGTTCATGTCATGCTCCGGTGGTGTAGTCCGGCCAATCATTTCGGCCTTTCGAGCCGAAGACTCGGGTTCGAATCCCGGCCGGAGCATCTATAAATTTTATAATTTAATTTTATTACTTTATATCTAATATTAGGTTTAAAATATTAATGAGGAAGCCTTTTCTTTTGTAATCCTATGCGGGGGTGCCCGAGCTGGTCAAAGGGGACAGGCTTAGGACCTGTTGACGCAGGTCTACCAGGGTTCGAATCCCTGCTCCCGCATTAAAAGTTTTATTTCAAATATTATTTTGCTAAAGTTTTAATACATATGTCAAATGCCGGGGTGGGGTAGGCGGTTATCCTACGGGACTGTGGATCCTGCGACTCGGGTTCGAATCTCGGCCCCGGCCCCATTTTTAATTGAAAACTTTTTTTAAGCTATTTACAGACTTTCCTATTTTTTATAAAATATTATTTATTAAGGTTCCTTACTTTATTATTTTCAAAAATATTACTTTAAATATTACTTTTCAAATGCTAGGGATAAGATTATTTATATTAAAAACATAATATATTAATAAGTACATATAATTCATATAAAATTAAAGTATTATATTTTAGGAGATAATAAAATTCCTTCATGATTTTTATTATTCGATGGATTTGTCAGTATGGTTAAAAAAGGATCTACAGAAGAGAGAGATTTAGTTCATAAATTGTGGGATCGAAAATTTGCAGCTATGAGAGCACCAGCTTCAGGTGGAGCTACTAAAAAACCACTTCCAGATGTTGTTGCAGGAAATGGTAAAAAATATCTAGCTATTGAGGTAAAATCCACATCTAAAGAAGTTATTTACATTGATTCAATTCAAATTAATGCATTATGTGAATTTTCAGACCTTTTTGGAGCTGATCCATTCTTAGGTGTTAAATTTAAACATACTAAATGGCTATTTTTATCTCCAGATAAAATACAGAGAACTAGAAATGATAATTATAAAGTAGAAAAAAACATTGCTTTAGAAATTGGCTTTGAAATTGATGAAATTGCTGGAAAAGATGTTCAAGTTAAATTTTAAACCTTAAATATGAAATTTTTTAATGCTAAATCTTTGGAATATTGTTTATATTTAATATTTACTTGTATTTAATATTCATATTACGATTTTGACTTATGGATTTTCATATCACAAAGTTTAAATAGGTAATCAAACAAAAGTTTTCATTACGCCAAGGTAGCTTAGAGGCGAAGCGGTGGACTGCAGATCCACTACACGGGAGTTCAAATCTCTCCCTTGGCTTTCGATTACGGTTGTAATTGATTTATAAGTTTGTATCTTAAGGGGTTATAGTGTAACCTGGCATCATCTGGGACTCCAGTTGTCTTTGAAGAAATACGCGTAAGTCTGACAGTATGATGATCGATTGGAGTACTGAGACATGAGAAATCCTAGGATCGGGGTTCAAATCCCTGTGACCCCACTTTTTATACTTATCTTTTTTAACTAATTTTAATAGCTATTTCTTATTTTAGGCATATTTCAAGCATTCAAGTTTTTTTCTATTATATTCACAATTATAAGGGATATGGAGTGACTTTTAATGGAAAAAATAACTGATAATATATGGTTTATTCAAGGACTAAATTTTGATTCTAATTCTTATTTGCTTGATAATATTATAATTGATACTGGAACAGGTATGAATCAAGATTACTTATACTCTGAACTTAAAACCATTAATTATAATCCAAAAGATATTGAAATGATAGTTAATACTCACTGTCATTTTGATCATGTAGGTGGAAACTACCTTTTTGAAGATGCGAAGGTAGCTATTCATAAAGATGATGCTCCTCCTCTTGAGCACGATAATGATCCGCTAACTGCAGCTACATCTATTTTTAGTGAAGCTATTAAAAGGCATGATGTAGATTTAAAACTTAAAGAAGGAGATAAAATAGTTAATTTTGAAGTTCTTCACACACCAGGTCATTCTCATGGAGGAATATGTCTATGGAATGGAGAAACCTTAATTTCTGGTGACACAGTATTTTCAAATGGTGGATTTGGAAGATTGGACATTGGTGGAAATCTTGAAGATATGGGAAAATCTTTAGAAAGACTATCAAAATTAGATGTTAAGTACTTATTACCTGGACATGGTTTTTGGACAATAGATGGTAAAAAACATATAGAGATGGCAAATAATCTCTTCAAAACCATGATTTAATGGCAATGTAAAATTAACTGGCTAGATTTATTTTATTCTCTATTCTCAGAATCTTATAATCTTCACACCATTTTCTTAATTCTGAAAATGCATTTTTAACAAGATAATCACATGTTTTTTTTAATAATATTAGTTATTATTTTTTTAAACTTTTAAAATTCCACAGGAAAATTATATTAATCATTAAAATCATAACATTCTCATAATTATGTATTATATTTAATCAAATTTTTAAAACATGAATTTATTAAAATGATATTTTTAAACTAGAAGATAATGATTATTATGAAAGATTTACCTTTGGATATTGGAACATTTCCTAATTTAATTGAAGATGGTTATATCTATGTGGATAAAACAAGATTTATCTATGAAATTTATAAACCTGGAAAAAAGTTTTTCCTATCACGTCCTAGGAGATTCGGTAAGTCTTTACTTGTTAGTACTTTAGAAGAACTGTTTAAAGGAAATAAAAAACTTTTTGAAGGTTTGTATATTTATGATAAATGGGATTGGGAAAAAAGTTATCCAATTATTAAATTAGATTTAGGAGAAAAAAGTTATGATACTAGTGATGAGTTAAAATTATCACTTAATAACTTTATTAAAGAAACAGCAGAAGAATATCAAATAAAAATATCTGGAGAATTGTTAAAAGATAATTTTGCTAAATTAATAAGAAGCATATATAATAAAACTGGTAAAAAACTTGTTGTTCTTGTTGATGAATATGATAAACCAATTATAGACAAGATAAATGACTTTGATATGGCTAATGGGAATCGTAAAGTATTAAATAATTTTTATGGTGTTTTAAAGTCTAGTGAAAAATTCATTCAATTTATTTTCCTAACAGGTGTTACAAAATTCTCTAAAACATCTATCTTTTCTGGTCTTAATAATGTGACTGATATTACTCTTACTTATCCTTGTATTTGTGGTTACACTCAAGAAGAATTAGAATATTATTTTAAAGATTATATAGCTAAATTTAGTGAGGATAATAATATTTCTAACTGTGATTTGTTGTCTTTAATTAAAGAATGGTATAATGGTTATTCTTGGGATGGTGAAAATAGGGTGTATAATCCTTATTCTATCTTATCATTATTTTTTAATGGTCAGTTTAATAATTATTGGTTTGAAAGTGGAACACCTTCTTTTTTAATAGATTTTATCAGAAATAATAATAACAATATAAATGTTTTGTTTAATCCAAATAAGACTATTCATGGGACATTTCCTAATTTTCATTTAAAAAATTTGGATTTCACCACATTATTATTACAAACTGGTTATTTAACTATTAAAGAAGTAGATATTGTTTTAGGGGAGCTTCCATCTTACACATTAGATATTCCAAATAAAGAAGTTAATGATTCTTTGTTTACTTCAATAATTACAGAATATACTAATAATGATAGTCTGGATGTTATTTTTTTAGCTCGTAAAATTTTAGATGAAATTATTAAAATAGATAATACTGGTTTACAAAATTCATTTAATAATTTAATTAGCAGTATTCCATCTTTATTATATGGTAATATTAAAGAAAAGGATTTAATTGAGTCTTTTTATCATGGTATGTTACTTTCATGGTTTAAGTTAATGGGTTTTTTTATTCAGGGTGAAGTTTTAACTTCCACAGGTAGGCTTGATGCAGTTCTTAAAAAAGGAGATCTTGTAGTTATTATTGAAATTAAATATAGTTTAATTGAATCCTTAGATAAGATGGTTGATAAAGCAATCTCACAAATTAAGGATAAAAAATACTATTCTCCTTACACAGATTACAATGTTGTTCTTCTTGGTGTTGCATTTGGAGACCGCACAGTTAAATCTCATCTAGAATTCCTAAATATTTAATGAGAATTTCCAATAATCTATTTTTAAGGACTGTGTCAAGAAATCTCATGATAAGTATATTATTCGCTAATTTTGAAGATATTTTGTTGTAGTTTAGTATTTCATTCCAGCATATTAATCCTTTTTATTTTTATAACCATAAATTGAAGCAAAATAGCTAAAATACATAGAATTAATGAAATAATAGCTATTAAGAAAAAACTTTCAATCAAACCTTGCTTAATATTCATTGAAATTTCAACAGAACCTAAAATAATAGTGAAAACTAATGTAATAATACCTAGATTTAATGCTTGACCTAAGACTCTCATTGTAGAAACTATTGCAGAAGCTATTGAATTTAATTTTTTTTCAACTGATTGGCTGTGCAATAATTATTTTTTGATTCTTTTTAGTTATGCTTAGTTTTAAATATTATGGGATGTAATACAGTATTTAATTATAATATTAAGGTTATTTTGATGAAAGAAGAAACAATTAAAAAATTCATTAAATTTAGAGATGATAGAAATTGGAAGCAATTTCACACTCCAGAAAATTTAGCTAAATCAATATCTATTGAATCATCTGAACTTCTTGAATGCTTTCAATGGTCTAATGACTATAAACTAGATGATGTTAAAGAAGAACTTGCAGATGTTTTAATTTATTCTATAGCTATGGCAGATGTTTTAGGTTTAGACATCGATAAAATCATAAATGATAAACTTGAAATCAACAAAAAGAAATACCCCATTGAAAAATCAAAAGGTAGAATCACTAAATATTATAATTTATAGGATAGAAATTATTTTTTACAGCTCAAAAAAGAAGAAATATAAATTTGTTGGACTAGATAAACATATAATCCTCTCATTATATTTTAGGAGTTTATCCATAATTAAAATAAAGGTTTATGATTGTTGGATATGGTTTTAGATGTTTTTTAGTTTTTGTTTTAGTTTTTTGGTCTATTTTTTGTGTTTTAGTTTTAAACTTTTTAAATGTGTTTT
>NZ_LWMT01000283.1 GCF_001639265.1 Methanobrevibacter filiformis | reverse complement strand
ACATAAAATTAAACAAACCAAAAACAATAAGAACAACTAAAAACAATTCAACAAAACCAACAAAATATTAAAAAAAACTCACATAAAAACACAAAAAATAAAGAAAAAATCAATAAAATAGAACAAATAAAGAAACATTAAATGCGAATCCTCAAAAATTTCATATTCAATATTAATATTTCTATTAATCTGTAATGATGTGATTGCAATACCTGTAGGGACTGCATAGTTATCATCAGATATAAAGACTATTGATATTTTAGATGATGTAACATTTGAATTTTTCAGTTTTCCTAATGTTTCAAGATGTGTATTGATACATGCAGTGTTTTTATAATCATTTTTCACTTTTTACACTCCTTCATCATAGTTTTGTTTTGCACTTTTATCACCCAAAAGTGCAAACAATAAACAATAAAATAATAACTTTTTCAGTACCAATAATAATTCATGCTTTTATTATATTTATTCAAATTACATATATTAATCATGATAAAAGAAGTAAATGAAGATAAAAGAGTACAACAATTATTTATGAGAAAAAATATATCTAAAAATAGAGAAAATGTAAATAGTTTTAAGTGACATATATAAATTAATTAATACCAATCCATCTGAATTAATAAGTAATGCTAAAAATGAACAAGAACCTTATATTATGGATAACAAGATAATATTTACTCCAATTGAAGATAGAAGAATTACAGAAATGAGTAAGTGTCACATAGTGCATGCTCAAAAAAATGTGACTTATAATCATTTTAATTTTCATGAAAAATATGGTTAAAAATACTTTAAACTGAATTTAAAGGTTTTTTGTGGGATATTTTTGAGCATTTAATGTAATACATATGTTACAAAGTTTTTGGAATATACTAATATTACATATATGTATTAAATAGAAGTTAATTAAAAGATTTTTTAAATTTCCTAAGAATACTTGTTATTTTCCAACTATTAGAATTAATAATTCCTTTATATTTTTTATTTAATTGATTATATTTATTTTTTAATTCTTTATATTCTTTATCTTTTTGGTTATACCTAATATCCATTTTAGATTTTAGATTTTCGGATTTTTCTAATTTATTTTTAATAATTTCAATTTCACAAATTTTACAAAAATAGTGTTCATAAGATATATTTTCTTGTTTAAATGGAATATCTTTATTTATGCTCTGATCAATTATTTTATTTTTTAATGCAGGACTTTCATTATTTAAATTAGAATGGTATGTAATCCAATTGCCACAAGTAGTAGGAATTATCAAATTAGCCTTATGTTTTTTTAAAAATTTGTCAAGTGATTCATAATAAAATCTAAAATCACCGTTAGATACATGATACAAATATGTAGGTATAACATACACATTATATCCCTTATTTTTCATATCAAGACAATAATCTGCCCCATACAAATGCCATCCATCACAACAAGTTGTATCAAACTTATTTTCATCAAAAACTGATTTGGGAATGATAAAAAGGCATTCATCAACAGTTTCAACTTCTACAGGATTGGATATGGGTATAGAAGGATTAGGTTTCCTAGGGGGAGTATCATGTTCAATATTTGTAAGTATATTATAATCAAAAAGTGATTTTCCAGCAACACCAATGACTCCTGGATTTTTCAATGATTTAATAATCTTTTCTGTTTCTACAACCCAACCTTCAGGTAAATAAATGTCTTGATGAGTAAAAACCAGATATTCTGCATCTACTTTGGATGCAGCATAATTAAAAGCTGCTGCTGCTGATTTAAATTTATTATTTCTATTATCAACTAAGAATAAATTAAAATTATTATCTTTTTGATTATTAAGCCCTCTAATCAAATATTCATTTAAAATTTTTTCATTATTATAAACACAAATTATGCCCATCATATTATCACTGTTTAATCTCATAATTTCCATTATTTATCAAAAATAAGTAGTTATTTTTTCCTTTTAAAGATAATTTACGAGATTCATAGTTTGGTATACTAAATTTTTCATCTATATATATCTAAAATTTCATTTTTTAAAAAACTCATGAATTTTTCAGGTTCTAATGAAATAATATTTTCATTAATACTTTTTTTATCTGTTAAAATTGAATCATACTGATGGAGCCCATGACTGTTTTCCCAATTGTCTTTATTATCGATTATAAGGGCTAATTTTATCAAGTTTTTCCTGGAGTTTAATAGTTCATTTGGATAGTAATTAGAAACAGTCGAAATCAAAACATCTGCCCAAATATTGATATCATATGCATCAACTGTATTAATGTCTCGTATTTCAGTTTTCCACCCATATTTATTCAAATAATCAACTAACTTTTCCAATTTAAACTTATCTTTTTCAGATTTTATTAGGAATATTATATTTAATCGTGATTCTGTAAAAACATTTTCTTTATTCAATTTATTATCCATTACTTTTTTAAGTAGCCATTCATCATGCTTAGAAGATAGAATAGCACGGTTATGCATCATTCTATATGATCTTTCCAAATAACTATTCATCATTGTGTCTGTTTCATTTTCATGATGGAATAAAAGAGATCCATGAGAATAAACATTACAATATCCTTTTTTGATTAATTTAATACAAAAATCAACATCTTCATAACCATAATCAAAATTCTCATCAAACCCATCCACTTCTTTAAAAAGTGATTTTTTAACTAATAATACTGCTCCCGTAACAGTAGATATGATATAATCTTTGTTAATTTTTTCATTAAATGGATCTATGAATCTTTTATAATGATAGGGTTCCATAAAGCCATTTTTTAATTCTCGGAAAAAAACCCCAGCATGCTGTATTTTAAATGACCTACTTCGAAACTTTTTATTTTTTATATATGGATAAATTAGTTTGGCACCTACTGCACCCCGATGCTTATTTTTCACTGAAGTTTGCATCATTATATTTAACCAACCATAAGTTGTTTCAATATCATTATTTAAGAAAAGGAGAAATTCACCTTTGCAATAATTCACTGCCTTGTTATTTCCAGTAGAAAATGATTCATTTTTCTTGTTTTTAATTATGGTTATAGGAATATCTAAGTTATTTAAAACTTCAATAGATTCATCAGTTGAATTGTTATCTACTACAATTACTTCATAATTAGGGTAGCATATATTTTCTTTAAAATTACTAAAGAGTCTTTTTAAGTGATCTGCTCCGTTTCTATTTAAAATTATAATAGAAACTAATGGACTATCTTTGCTAAAGTTTTTAAGTCTTATTTGTTTCTTATTTTCGTTTATTAATCTATTAATCGTGCGATTCTGTTCTTTTAATGTTAATATTTTAGGTAATCTATATTCTTTGTAACCATGAGTAATATAATGGATAAAAGGATTTAATTCAGATCTTTTAATATCTGGATATAATTTCATATAATATTTTGTATTGAACCCAGGACTAGGGTTATATCCTTTCTTAAATCCATGTTTTAAGTAATGAAGAATAGGGTCTAGTTCCATCTTCTTGACTTCAGAGTATCGATTTAAGTACCAATTTTCATTAAATTTTCCAGAATTTTTTATTATATCATATTGAGATTTAATTATTTTAGCATTTTTTTCTTGCTTTTCAAATACTTTTGAATAATTATCTTTAATTATTTTAAGTAGGTTCAAACTTCGAATTTCGTAGGTATGATTTTTGATTACAAAATTTTTAAGTTCTTTTATCTTGTTTAATCGTTCCTTTTCATTACTTAGATAAAAATTAAGTAATCTTTCCAATTCTTCTTTCGAATTGAAACTTGGAAGTAATCCTTTGAACGTTTCTTCTGATCCAATTACTCCATTTGTAATAACAAGAGTTCCATTAGCAATAGCATCAAAAACTCTACTATTTATGGCACCATAAGGCTTAGTAACATGATTTGCATCATCAATCACGACCTTTGTAGAAGAATAAACTTTAGGTAATTCTTTATAGTCTAAAAAGCCTTCATCATCCCAAATATATTTTCTAAATTTTGCAATATTATTCCAACCAATACCATAAATTTTAAAAGTGTATGGTAAGGATTTTGGGTTTAAAAACTTAATTATATCTCTTTTACATCCCCAGTAATTACCAGTAAAACAGTAATCAGATTCATATTTTTTTTCTTTTTTCTTTGGACTAAATCTTTGAATGTTTGTTGCTATTGGTAGTAAAAATACTTCATCATCTAAATGTTCATTTAAATAATCACAAGCGGTTTTACTTGAAGCAAGATATAAATCATAATTTTCAATTTCAGGAGTATTAATCCATTTAATGAACCAATTTCTCATCCAAGCTATTTTAATACAGCTATTTTTTAAATATATCTTTGAAATATCATAATCATGTAGGAGATTTATTATTATATCTAAATCACTACCGTCATATTCTTCATTTCTTGGAATATATGTTACATTATGATTTAATTTTTCTAATTCTCCACCTAACTCTAAAGCTGTAAACACATCCCCTGCTCTTGGATTTTCTAATGATTCTGTAACTATAAATCCAATGTTTAATGAGGTTCCATTAAAAATTTTGTTTTTGACTAAGTTATCATCTGTTATGTTTAAATCATCTTTTCCGTAAGGTTGTCTACCCTCTTTTTTTCCATGTAGTACATAATGTATTAAGGGATTTTGTTTTGTTTTTTTAACATCTTCATTTTTATCTAAATAATAATTTCCATCAAATAACTCACTAGGATTCTTTTTTTCATTATATCCTTGATATATGTAATGATCTAATGGATCAATATTAGATTTTGCTATATTTGGATATTTTTCAAGATAATAGCTTTTATCAAATAAATTGTATTTTTTTATTTTATGATATGCTTTCATCATTTTGAAAATCTTTTTAGGATTCCCCTTTTCTTTTATAGCAATGTAAATCAGCATGTTAATCAACATTTTGTGTTATAGATAAATTAAAAATATTATTTAAATCTTTGATTATTTTTTTAAAGGTGTTTTGTATTATTAATATGTTTAATATGTAGTTTAATAGAATAATTGCATCATTCTAGAAGAAACTTAGTCAAAAACAAGACTTACCTAATTATTACAATAATGTTTTTATTTGAATTTAAAGCTATTTAAAACATTATCAATGATATTTTTAGCTTTATTAGGATCTCCATACATAAAGTCTAAGTTAAAAATAAGATTTCCTTTTTTTGAGTATATTAGTGTGTGATTTGCACCTAATTTGTAGTCTATTATATAGCTTTCAACTCCATCAATAGTAGTTTTTTTAGGTTCGCTCATTGATTTGTAGGCTTCGTAATTTTTCGTGTTATTAATTGCAATAGATACATAATCATCTAAACTCACATTATCTTTTCTATTTGAAACTTTAAAATACTCAAATGACTCAGGTTTGTGTATTTCAACAATATTGCTATTATTTTGAACTTCATACCATGATAATGGATAATTAAATGAAACTAACTCACCATTGTAAGAATTCGTATTATATAATATATCTTTGATGTTATTAATTTCATTTTTTTGACTATTCAACATTTTTTCCATATTTAAAGATTTTTCAAATAAGTAATTGAAAAATTGGGTCTCATGATGATAAAGCACCCATTTTTCTTTATAATCCTCCAAATTTTTGTTAAAAATATTTATAAATTCATTTACAAAAGTTTCTTCATAGTTTTCTAACATAAAATTTCTTAATTTGAGTATAGTATTTTCATCAATTCCTAAATATATTTCATCAAATTTCCATGGGGCTGCTCTTAAAGGTAATTTAGCTATTTTTAGAAGGTTTTCATATAATATCTCTTTCTCTTTAGGAATCTCAATAACTCCCAATGATGATGGAGTTGTAATATTTAAGTTAGCATCCAGATATTTAGATCTGTATTTGCCCCCCCCCCAGCTAGTATAAATAAAGCTTTCACCCCAAGCATTAGGTCTCATATAATCAACAACATCGTGTAACATTACTAAAGACTCATCGTGTAAGTAGGGAATAACATGTATAAGGTCAATTAATGGGTGTGGATGTGAGTGACCAGCATCAATAAATACTAAATCTAATTTAGTATCTTTATCCAGAATATCACGAATATCTAAAACTGTATGTCCTTTAAATAAACTATAATTTTTTATTTCATTATTAGTAGCATTATCAAAAACAGCCTTTCCCCAAAAATCATCAGTTTCTAATTCAATTCCATATAACTTAAAATTTTCAGATTTTGAGCCTTCTTTTAACATGTACAATGAAGTAACACCATTGTAAATTCCAATTTCAAGAACATTTTCAACATTCCTACCATTTGAAAAATTGTAGTATTTTATAAGACCTAGTAAAAATGAAATTTGATATCTATCAGATAATGCATTATACTTTTTAATGAAATCTGGATAATTCAAGAATAGTTCAAAACCTTTTTTTTCATAAAATCCTTCACTAAATTCTTTATTATTAAACATTTTAAAACACCTCTAAGTAGTTATAAATATTGAAATTGTATTATTAGTACTATCAAATACTAATTTAGTTAAGGTTTTATTTGAATTTAAAACTATTTAAAACATTATCAATGATATTTTTAGCTTTTTCAGGATCTCCATACATAAAGTCTAAGTTAAAAATAAGATTTCCTTTTTTTGAGTATATTACAGTGTGATTTGCACCTAATTTATAGTCTATTATATAGCTTTCAACTCCATCAATAGTAGTTTTTTTAGGTTCGCTCATTGATTTGTAGGCTTCATAATTTTTCGTGTTATTAATTGCAATGGATACATAATCATCTAAACTCATGTTATCTTTCCTATTTGCAACCTTAAAATAATCAGTTGACTCAGGTTTGTGTATTTCAACAACAGTACTATTATTTTGAACTTCATACCATGATGATGGATAATTAAATGAAATTAACTCACCATTATAAGAATTCGTATAACTTGTATTATAATTTGAATCATATAACAGGTATCCTCCAAATGCTACAGCTATTATTATAATTACTACCAGAATGTTACGGGTTTTCATATTTAATTACCTCTTTAATATAAAATTAGTTTATATATTTATATATTGTATATTCAACGATTATAATATTACATAATTCAGATTTAAAGTCCTGTAAATTACTAAATCTACAGTTAAAGTGAATTTTTCACGTTAAAATAGTTGAGTTTACAATACAATATTTTTATATATAATTGTCATGTTATTTTAAGGTTTGTATAGACTTAATCTGTAAACTTTAAGGGAATTTAGATTTATGGGGTTATTTTAAGTATTTGAAACAAACTTTTGAAAAAAGTTTGAACAAAAGTTATTCCAAAATTTAAGCATTTTAAATATGAGAAATGCTTTTATTAATTTTAAGTATTTATTTTTGTACTCTCTTATTTTTGTCATTTCTCCATTATTAATTGGATTCTCAATTAAGGATTGATAATGTTAGGTGTTTTAATATTTTTTGATCATTGTGATCATGTAGTTATTTGTGAGTCTTGGTCAAAGTCATTTTTCAAGAAAAAAATTTTCTTCATTTCCTAAACAAATGAATTTAAGACAGTTTTAGTTCAATGATTTAGACTTTTGACCATGACCTTGTGTTGAAAATAAGTATAAAAAAGTATATAAATGTAAAACTTAAAAGTTAATACTAATTAGTCAAAAAACCCTATTTAATTTTATTCAATATTAAATTCCAATCATGAGCTTCTAATTGAATTAAAAATTCTTTAACTTGAATAAGTTCAGATTAATTATGAAGCATGGGAATATAAAAAAATTTAGAGGGTAATCTTTGACACAATATAAATATTAGTAATTTACTTATTAAGCTGTTTAAGTGTGATGTTCATGGTTTTATATGTTGTTAAAAAAGAAAAGTTAAATCCTAAAGAGATTTACAAAATGTTAAAGGTTTATGGAGAAATCAGAAAGAATAATCTTTTTGATGAAGAATTCTATTTAAAAAAATATCCTCAAATAAAAAATTCAAAACTATCACCTTTAGATCATTTCATTTATCATGGATATAAAGAAGGAAAAAAACCAAACCAATACTTTGACAGTAAATTTTACCTAAAAAGATACCCAGATGTTAAAAAATCAGAAATGAACCCGCTAATACATTACACACTACATGGTAAAAAAGAAAAAAGACAAACATTACCCAATAGCACATTTGAAACCATCTTAAAAAAGAAGAAAAAAATGCAAGAATTAGAAACACGATATAAAAGAAAAGTAAAAGATTTGGAAAACATAATAAACATAAACTTTGATGAAGAATACTACCTACAAAGATATTCTGATGTAAAAAAGGATCCAGTAGAACACTACATCACACAAGGGAAAAAAGAAGGAAGATATCCAAACAAAAAAATCGAAAGCATCCGATTCGATAAAAAATACTATTTGAACAAATATTTAGATGTTAAAAAAGCAAAAATGGACCCAATAGAACATTATCTCAGATATGGTGAAAAAGAAGGAAGATATCCTAATCAAAAACTTGAAAATGTTCAATTTAATAGAAGATACTATTTAAACAAACATCCAGATGTTAAAAAAGCAAAAGTTGACCCATATGCACATTACCTTAAATACGGAGAAAAAGAAGGAAGATATCCAAACAAAAAAATTGAAAGCATTAAATTTGATAAAAAATATTATTTAAATAAGTATTTAGATGTTAAAAAAGCAAAAATAGACCCAATAGAACATTATCTTACGTATGGTGAGAAGGAAAATAGATATCCTAATAAAAAACTTGAAAATATTCAATTTAATAGAAGATACTATTTAAACAAACATCCAGATGTTAAAAAAGCGAAAGTGGATCCATATGCACATTACCTTAAATACGGAGAAAAAGAAGGAAGATATCCAAACAAAAAAATTGAAAGTATTGGATTTAATAAAGAATACTATTTAAGTAAATATAAAGATGTTAAAAAATCTAAAATAGATCCAATAGAACATTACTTTATATATGGTGAAAGTGAAGGAAGATATCCAAATAAAAATGCTGAATTTAATTCACTTGAAGGTCTTCTAAACAGAGAAAAACAAACAAATCAAATCATTAATAATTTAAAAGAAAAAATTAATAATTATTCTGAAAATCCATCAAATCAATCTATCATTGAATTAAAAGAGAAAATGGATAATTCTGAAAAACAATTAAAAGAAAATATAGAAAAATTACAAAATGAAATCAAAGAATATGCCATTTCTTTAAATTCAATCCAAACCAAAAAAAGTGAAATTGATAGTAAATTAGAAAATTTCAATGAATATGGAATCAAAAAAGAGAAAAGAAGCCCACAACTAATTGTATCTTTAACATCTTCTCTTAAAACAATATATAACAATCATTACACCTTATATTCACTTTTAACACAAAAAACAAAACCAGATGAACTCATACTATGGCTATCAAAAGAAGAATTCCCTAATCTTGAAGAAGACATTCCAATTAAAATAAAAAATCTTAAAAAGAACGGTTTAACAATAAAATGGTGTGAGGATATTGGTTCTTATAAAAAACTCATTCCCTCCTTAAAAGAATATCCAAATGATATAATAGTAACAGCAGATGATGATGTCTTATATCAAAAAGATTGGCTAGAAAAACTATACAATGAATACGATGGAGAAAATATCATAGCACACAGTACTAAAAGAATAAGTTCTAATGTTGATGGTGATATTACTCCATATTCTGAATGGAAACCTACAGAAACAAATGAAGAATCTATTTTAAACTACTTTGATGAAGAATGTGGAGTATTATATCCTCCTAATAGCTTATACGTATATATATTAAATAGTTTATCAATGAAATCATCACCAAATAATAACATATTTGCTTGGACAATGGCAGTTAAAAATGACACTAAAATTAAACCAGTTTTAGAAGGTTATTCTAAGCCAGAATACACTGATATCTTAAAAGAAGTTAATAACTCAAGTATACTTTTGAGTAATAAAAGTGCAAAACAAAACCTAACACAATACCTAAAAGAACATTACCCTGCAACAATAGAAGGATTAAAAAATCAAACACCACCCAAAGTATCAGTGATTATGCCTATTTACAATTCTGAAAAATATTTGGAAGAATGTTTAGACAGTGTTATTAATCAAACATTGAAAGATATTGAAATAATTTGTGTTAATGATGGATCCACAGACAAATCATTGAAAATACTGGAAAAATATTCAAATAAAGATAAAAGAATAATTATTATTAATCAAAAAAATCAAGGAGCTGGAGAATCTAGAAATAAAGGATTACTCATTGCTAAAGGTGAATATCTCTCATTTTTAGATAGTGATGATTTTTTTGAGGCAGATATGTTAAAATCGGCATATGAAAAAGCTAAAAGCGCAGATTCTGAAATTGTTTTATTTAAACTGTGCACATATGATGATAAAACTAAAGAATCAATTGATAATAATTGGTGGATTTTTAATTCAAATAACATAGTTAAAAAAGAACCATTTTCTAAATATGATGTAGAGGAACACTTTTTTCAACTAACAAATCCTGCAGCACACAATAAATTATTTAAACATGATTTTATCATTAATAATAGGATTAAATTCTTAAATTTAAAGTCATCTAATGATGTTACATTTACTTTAATCGCAATGTTCAAGGCTAAAAAGATTAGTACTATAAATAAAAGCTTTGTTAATTATAGAATTAATACTAACAATTCAATTACCTCTGAAAGAGGAAAATATCCAGGTTCCATTATTAAAGCACATGAATTTTTCATAAAACAATGTAAATTAAATGAGTTTTTTGTTAATAACCCCAAACTTAAAGAATCATATTATACTTCAGTATTAGGAAATTTTCGTTATGAATATTCTCATTGCAATGATGAAACAAAAAGATTATTTTTAAAAAAAATTGAATCCATTTTACCAATTAAATGGAGGAATCAATTAAATGAATTATAACTATGAAAACCCCTATTTTCTCACAGCTGTTAATTTGGGGCTCTGTAAATTATGAGGGTGCATTTTTCTTTCTACTTTTAGGATGGTTGTAATGAAGTATTAAACCCACCGCTTCTATAAACCCTTTAACTGTTTTGAATTTATTCTTTATTTCTCTTACCACTG
>NZ_LWMT01000282.1 GCF_001639265.1 Methanobrevibacter filiformis | reverse complement strand
GACACACAAGACTAACAATATCAAGAATAAAAAACATGCTAAAAGAAAAATAAGAATATAAACAAAAAACATCACAACATTACACACTACATATCTAACATGAAAAATCCTTAACTTAACAGCTGTGCATAAATAAGGGTTTTAGATTCTTTAATATAACCTAAATTTGTATAAGTATTTTCATTAAATGGTATTGCATCAAAATAAAGATGTATTACAACATGAGATAAATCTCGGATTGTACTAAATTCTGATTGTTCATATTGCTCTTTTTGATAATCCCCAATAGATTGAAATAAAAAAGGATTTGAATCTTGATCTATGAGTCTTTTTCTTGTTATCATACAAGCAGGTTTACCTAAATCAGACATTATCCATTTTCTACCTAATTTTTCCGCTACTGCTCCTGTTGTTCCAGAACCACAAAAAAAGTCAGCTACAATAGAATTTTCATTAGAAGAAGCTTTTATGATTCTTTCAAGTAAATCAAATGGCTTTTGGGTTGTATATCCTGTTTTTTCATTATTTGAAATATGCATCATATCTGATAAATCATTCCATAAATTGGCTACTTTTATTTCTTCAATGGAATATTCTATTTTACCTTTTTTTATTTTTTCTAAAAAAGTTTTAATTCTAGGAGTACCATTTTTTGTCCAATAAATTCTTCCTTCGTTATCTAATTTTTTAATTGAATCCTCAGAGTAATTTCCTTTAGGTGAATCTTTGAAATATAATCTTTTCTGTTCATCAAATTTAAATTTTTTTAATGCTTCTTTATCATTATAATATATTTTTCTTCGTTGTTTTGTAATAGATGTTTCGCTTGATTTAGCATAAAGAAATATTGAATCACAAATCATATCAAATTTTTTTTGTTCTTCTCTAGACATTCTTCCAACAGTTTTTGAGCTTTGCCAAATAATTTCATTCCTAAAATTGTCTTTACCAAAAATATCATCCATTATAACTTTTAAATAATGTCCTACATGCCAATCGATATGAACATAAATAGAACCTTTCTCAGATAACAATTCTCTCATTAAAATTAGTCTTGGAACCATCATTTCTAAATAGCTTGCAGTTCCGTCTTTCCAAGTGTCTTTGTATGCAAATTGTTCTATTACCGTTGGTTTTTGTTGGATATCTCCATTTTGAAGATTAACTTTTGTTCTGTAATCTGCTTTTGAATCGAAAGGAGGGTCAATATATATCAAATCTATTTTTCCTCTCATAGAAGGACTATTTTCACTCTCTGTTAACAAAGCTTTGAGAGTTAACAAATTATCTCCATAAATGAGTCGATTCAACCATGAATTTTCATCAATTTCTTTAGCTTTTTCTTTAAAATATCCACTTTCATCTTTAGAAGGGAGTACATATTCATTTGTTTGTAAGCTTAAACTATAATTACCCCCCCTAAAATTTTATTTGCTTCCTTTTTTCCTCTTTTAAGAATTTTTGGTAACTCTTCAATTAATGATTTAGCCATTATTTACTCTCCAATATCAAAAATATCTAATATAATTAAAATTATTAACTTTACAAATATTTATAGTTAATTATAGTTAATTAAAATTAAAAATTATAGGCTCTGTTAAAATAGTCCTGTGTTAATTTTTAAACAGCATTTTTTTCATCCCATCTTCTCTCAGCAAAACAGTTCCTCATTTTTAATCCTAAATCAGTTCGATGTAATCTTTTAAGTGGGTTAGATAATGTTATTCCGAAGTAATTTTCAGATACATTGTTGGTGGATGGTAGAAATGGATGTTTAAGGTGTTGTATGAATTTTTCAAAATTCCTTTTTAACTTTTTGGTCATGAATTCATATAATTCTTCTGGAATTATAAAATTGTGCGAAAAATCAGTATTACTAATCAAAAATTAAATAATAATCACAACTACTTATCATGTGAATTCTTTACACAGTCTTCAGCTTGCTCAAATGTAACTGTAAAAAATATATTAAAAACTAGAGCACTGTCAAAAGTCACTTATTTGAAAATGAAGATTTTTGGTTTAATTATTTCTCATATTCTTTTTATTTAAGACATATTAATATAGTTTAAATTAGATAAAAAATAAAGATATTTTTATATCATTAATGTAAAAATATTATTTAATAATCATTGACTTTAATTGGAAAAATATAAACTAAAAATATGATTCTGTTGAAGTCATTTTAATTGCATTTTCATTTATTAATTATAATATTAAATTTAGTATTACTTATTAATTTTAGTCGATTTTATATTATTAACAATAAGGTATTGTTAATAATTTATATCTTCATAAAAAATGGTGATTTAATGGAAATTGGAGCTAAATTAGCTTTAGAAGATGGAACAATAATTAAGGGTGAAGGTTTTGGGCATGAAACTACTAAACTTGGTGAAATTGTTTTTTCAACGGGGATGGCAGGATATGTTGAATCTTTAACTGATCCCTCATTTAAAGGTCAAGTTTTAATGTCAACTTACCCTCTTCAGGGAAATTATGGTGTAAGTGAATCATGGTATCAATCTAATAAAATTCAGGTTGAGGGATATATTGTAAGGGAATTGTGCAGAGAACCATCAATGTTTTCATCTCAAAAGACGCTTGATGAATTTTTAAATGATTTTAAAGTTCCTGGGATTAGTGGTGTGGATACAAGGGATTTAACTATTAAAATCCGTGAAAATGGATCTATGAATTGTGCAATTTCAACTGAGGATGTTGATGATGATGAATTAATAGCTTTAGCTAAAAATCATCCATGTATTGAAGATATTGATCTTGTTCCTATGGTATCAACCAAAAAACCTGTTGTGTTTGCTGAGGAGCTTAATAAAAAAGTAGCTATTATTGATTGTGGAGTTAAACGAAATATTATCAATGGTTTTCTTAAAAGAGATATAGGGGTTGTTTTGTTTCCTTATAATTCTACTGCCAAAGATGTTTTAGATTATGATGTAGGTGGACTTATGGTTTCATGTGGACCTGGAAATCCTGCACGGCTACTGGATACTGTTGAAACTATTAAAGGACTTCACGAGAAGCTTCCAATTTTTGGTATATGTATGGGACAGCAAATTGTATCTAAATCATTTGGTGTGAAAACATATAAAATGAAATTTGGTCATAGAGGAGCTAATCAACCAGTTAAAGATTTGAAATCTGGAAAAGTATTTATAACTTCTCAAAACCATGGTTTTAGTGTAGATACTGAATCATTAGTTGAAAGAGACCTTGAACTTACTCAAATTAATCTTAATGATAATACTCCTGAAGGGTTTTCCCATAAGGAGTTACCAATTCATTGTGTGCAATACCATCCTGAAGCAGGTCCTGGTCCTAATGATACTAATTACATATTTGACAAGTTTAATTCAATGATTGAAGAATATTAAAGAGGATTATAATGCCAATTGATAATAATATTAAAAAAGTACTTATAATTGGGTCTGGACCTATTCAAATAGGTCAGGCTGCAGAATTTGATTATTCAGGATCTCAAGCTTGTAAATCTATTAAAGAAGAGGGAATTGAAACAGTTTTGATTAACAGTAATCCTGCTACAATTCAAACAGATATGGATATGGCAGATAGAGTTTATGTGGAGCCCTTAACTCCAGAAATTGTAGCTAAAATCATTGAAAAGGAGAAAGTTGATGGGATTTTACCTACAATGGGAGGTCAAACAGCATTAAATGTTGCAATGGGACTTGATGATATTGGTGCATTAGATGGAATTAAAATTTTAGGGTCTTCTGCTCAAACTATTAAAAATGTAGAAGATAGGGATCTCTTTGATGGATTCATGAAGAAACTAAATGAACCAACTCCAAAATCCAGGGCTGTTGAATCAATAGATGATGCGATTAAAGCTGTTGGAGAAATTGGTTATCCTGTTATTGTTAGACCTGCTTTTACACTTGGTGGAACTGGTGGTGGAGTAGCTACAAATCAAGAGGAACTTGTAGAAATAGCTACACATGGACTTGATATGAGCTTTATTCATCAAGTTCTCATTGATGAGTCTGTTTTAGGATGGAAAGAGTTTGAATATGAAGTAATGAGGGACAAAAATGATACTTGTATCATAGTTTGTAATATGGAAAATATTGATCCAATGGGGATTCATACTGGTGAAAGTATAGTTGTAGCACCAGCACAAAACTTAAATGACATTGAATCTCAGATGTTAAGAGATGCATCTATTAAAATAATCAGAGCACTTGGAATAGAGGGAGGATGTAATATTCAATTTGCAGTAAATCCTGAAACAAGTGAATATAAAGTTATTGAAGTAAATCCTCGTGTAAGTAGAAGTAGTGCACTTGCTTCAAAAGCTACTGGATATCCAATAGCTAAAATATCCTCAAAAATAGCTATTGGAATGACATTAGATGAAATTAGAAATGATATTACTAAAGAAACACCAGCATCATTTGAACCAGCATTAGATTATATTATTTCAAAAATCCCAAGATGGCCATTTGATAAATTTAAAGGAATTAACAGAAAAATTGGAGTTCAAATGAAATCCACAGGGGAAGTAATGGCTATTGGACGAACAATTGAAGAATCTTTACATAAAGCTATCCGTTCTCTTGATATTGGACTAAATGGTTTTGAAGAAGTTGATTTTAGTAAAGATGACTTAAAAAATCCTACAGATGAACGATTATTCCAATTATACAGTGCAATAAAAATTGGTATGCCTATAAATGAACTTCACAAGCTAACACAAATTGATACTTTCTTTTTAAATAAAATTAAAAATATCGTTGATTTTGAGAAAAAAATAAGTTCTGATTCATTTAAAAATAAAGAGCTATTTTTAAAACTTCTAATTCAAGCTAAGAAAATGGGATTTTCTGATAATCGTATTAGTGAACTTGTAGGGGCTAATGAGTCTAAAATTAGGCAATTAAGATTAGAAAATGGAATTATTAGTGATTATAATATGGTTGATACATGTGCAGCAGAATTTGAAGCTAAAACACCATATTATTATAGTAACTATGATGGAATTGGAAGTAAAAAGAATCATGCAAAGTTTGAGATAAAGAATAATAACAGTAATACTAATAATAATACTAATAGTAATACGAATAATAATACGAATAATAATACAAATAATAATAGTAATAATAATACTAATATTAATACTAATATTAATATTAATAGTAATAATTATAATTATGATGTTACTGAATCCAATATTTCAAAGAAAAGAAAAATTGTAATTTTAGGTGCAGGACCAATTAGAATAGGTCAAGGAATTGAATTTGATTATTGTTGTGTTCATTCAAGCTTAGCATTAAAAGATGAGGGAATTGAAACAATAATTATTAATAATAATCCTGAAACTGTAAGTACAGATTATGATGTTTCAGATAAGCTATTTTTTGAACCATTAACCTTTGAAGATGTAATGTCTATTATTGATAGAGAACAACCAGAGGGAGTGATTGTCCAATTTGGTGGGCAAACTTCAATTAATTTAGCTGTTCCACTTGCAAATGCTGGGGTTAAAATACTTGGAACTCCTTATGAAAGTATTGATCGTGTTGAAGATAGGCAACGTTTTACAAAAGTTCTTGAAAAATTAAACATTCCTCAAGCTCCATATGGACTTGCTAATTCATTTAAAGATGCAAGAGATGCAGCTAAAAAAATAGGGTTCCCTGTACTTGTTAGACCTTCTTATGTAATTGGTGGAAGAGCAATGGAAATAGTTTATGATGACTATGAGCTTAAGGAGTACATGGAAGAAGCTGTAAGAGTATCACCTGAACACCCAATCCTTGTTGATAAATTCTTAGAAGATGCCATTGAAGTAGATGTAGATATATTATCTGACAAGGAGGATGTGTTCATTGGAGGAATAATGGAACATATTGAAGAAGCAGGAATTCACTCAGGAGATTCTGCATGTGTCATACCTCCACAATCTATTCCAGATGATATTCTTGATACAATAAGAGAATACTCTCATAAGTTGGCTATTGAACTTGATGTTGTTGGACTTATGAATATTCAATATGCTGTTAAGTTAGATGAGAATAAAGTGTATATTATAGAAGCAAATCCAAGAGCAAGTAGGACTATTCCATTTGTAAGTAAAGCAATAGGAGTTCCACTTGCAAAGATAGCATCACAACTCATTATTGGTAAGAAATTAAAAGATTATGGATTAACAAAAGAAATAAAACTTAATCATGTAGCTGTTAAAGAATCTGTTTTCCCATTTTTAAAACTTCCTGAGGCTGATGCAATTCTTGGTCCTGAAATGAAATCTACTGGTGAAAGTATGGGTATAGATAAAAATTTTGGATTAGCATTCTATAAGTCTCAGCTTGCTGCTGGAATGGATCTTCCAGAATCTGGAACAATTTTTATCAGCGTTAAAGAGCAAGATAAACCTAAAATCCAACCAATTGCAGAAAAAGCAAATAATTTAGGTTTTAAATTAATAGCCACCCCAGGAACTGCTGATGCTGCACCAGATGTAGCTATTCAAAAGGTAGGTAAAATAAGCCAAACTTCTCCAAATGTAAGTGATTTTATACTTAATAGGGATGTAGATTTAATAATAAACACGCCATCTGGAAAACTTTCCGCTGCAGACGGATATAAAATAAGACGTTTAGCTATTGAATTAGGAATACCTTATGTTACAACAATAGCTGGGGCAAAAGCAGCTTTAAATGCTATTGATGCTGTTCAAAACAATGATGTTGATGTTAAGTCATTAAATGAATATATTGATGAAAATAGCTAAATTATTTGGATATATCTTTAATTCATAAGATTAAATCACTTTATTTTTATTGTAGTTAATCAGGCACAGTCAAATTAATACTATAAAAGTCTTACTGTAAAATCAATGAGAAATAAAGGAATATGATTCATTATTATCAAAAATTCAAGCTTAAAAAGAGATCATAATAATAAAATAATGCTCAAAAATTTCAAATCAGTAACCTAATTGACTGTGCAATTAAATAACAAAATTAAAATAGTTAAAAACTTATAAAAACCTTTCACATTCTTCTACAAATTTTTTAGCATTATCTAAATCTTTTTTAGCTTTATTTTTTGTTGAACTAAAAGAGTAATCATAATCTGCCTTCTCTCTATCATCTTCAAGATTAGAAAAAAATTTTCCTATTACTTTATCAAAATCTCCATTAACAATATATTCTAAACCAAATTCACTATAGTTCTACTATGTGTTTTAGTAGATATTCCTTTTTTAATTAATAATGCATTGGCTGCATGAAAAACAGTGTAATATGATCTATTAATACAATCAGAATAAAATTCATTTTCAAAATTTAATCAGGCTACTTTTAAAAGTTCTAATGATTTTTTAAATGTAATATTTACTTTTTCATCCAATTAAAACACCATCACTTTCAATATTAACATAAAAAGGAAAATCACTATGTGTTTTATAATGATCTAAAGGTATTATTTTTAAAGAAATACGTTCTCCCATTTCAAGAAGTATGTCAAAAACTTTAGTATATATCTCATCTTCAATTTTTAAATCATCATCAATATTAGAGGTTAATATAAGAATATCTATATCAGAATCTTCTGTATCTTCACCTCGTGCAACAGATCCAAATAAAATGACTTTTTCAATTTCTGGATGATTCAAAGAATTTGCAAACTCAATATCTAATTGTTTTCTATTCACTTTAACTCCTCAATATGTAGTATTAATTTGAGTTGTATAATAATAACTATTTCTATTTATGTAATTAATTAGTTATATATTTTGTACATATACCTCATATAACTATTATGGAGATATTTGATTTAAAAAAGAATAAAATGCTTTATAGTTCTTCAATTAACAGTAATAATGAATATTAGTTAATCATGACTAATTAGTTTAAGATTTACATTAATTTGCTCTATTCTGTTCTATATATTAATAACTATAATTTATTTAGTTATTACTAATTTATTTATAGTATTATTTCTATTGTTTTTATTTTGATAAATATTAAATATAAATTAAAATATAATACTATTTAATGTATACAATTAAAAATGGTTTAGTTTTATATGGAATTGAACTTGAACCTAAAAAATCTAATATATTGATCTGTGAGGGTGAGATTATTGAGATTTCTCCTGATGTTTGTGAAGGGGAGGTAATTGATGCAACAGGCTGTTTAGTTTGCCCTAGTTTTCTTAATGCTCATACACATATTGGTGATTCATTTATTAAAGATATTGGGGATGGTAAAACGATTGATGAAATTGTTAAACCTCCTAACGGATTAAAACACAAAGCTATTGGGGAAGCTGATGATGATGAGGTTATAGGAAGTATTAAAAGATCAATGTGGGATATGTTAGATTCTGGAACTACTCATTTTATTGATTATCGTGAGGGAGGAATTAAAGGAGTTAAACTTCTTAAAAAAGCAGCTGAAAATATTCCAATTACTCCAATTATTTTAGGTCGGGATGATATATTCTATAAAAAGGATGAATCTTTATCTAAAGTTAAAATAGCTATTCGTAAACTTCTTAAGACTTGTGATGGAATAGCTCCAAGTGGATTTGGTGAAATTAGTTTTGAAGTTGCAAAATTAATAGCTGAAGAATGTGAAAAAGCAGGGAAAATTTCCTCTATTCATGTGGGGGAGTATGAGCAAGTTCAAAAAGACTCTATTAATAAATTTGGAAAAACTGAGTTAAATTTAGCTATTGATGCAGAATTTGACCTTTTAATTCATTTAACTTATCCAATGAAGAATGATTTAGATCTAATACTTAATAAAAATAATAATAAAAATAATTATTTAGCATTATGTCCAGGTTCTAATGCTATTTTATCTCTTGGAAATCCTCCTTTAGTAGATATTTTGAAAAAAGGAATTAAACCATTAATTGGAACTGATAATATAATGTTAAATTCACCTAATTTACTTAGAGAAATGAATTTTATATTGAAAATATCCAGAGCATTATCTAAGGATTATGTGTCTCCAAAGGAAATACTTAAAATGGCAACAACTAATATACATGTGCATGATCATTATTGTCATAATCATGGGAGTACTCTTACCAATTGGGGTAATGATTTCAATCATAATGATGAGGTTAATGTAGTTAATAGGATTGTAAATAAATCTATAATTGCTGAAAATCAAATTCCTCAATTAATGATTGTAAAAAATATTTCAAAAAATCCTTATTTGAACATGATAAATAGAGTTGAAACAAAAAATATTTTATACTTAATTAATCATAATAATATTATTAAAAATAATATACTCATAAATTAAATTAATTTTTATAAATCATTTAACATAATTTTAACATGATTAAATAGATAACATGGTTAAACAATCTGATCAATTAGTTTAGCAGCTATTTATTATTTTAAGGATGTATATTATTATTCTATATTGGTGGAGGTTTTTAATGTATAATAAGATTTTATTGCCTACTGATGGGCAGGCTATTTCAGAAAAATCACTGAAACATGCAGCTTTTATTGCAGAAGCAAGTAATGCAGAAATAATAATTGTAAGTGTGGCTGAAACAAGTTTTGCAAGTGGACTTCCTGTAGCAGAAAATTTATCTGAAATTATAGGGGCACTTACTGTTATGGCTGAAGACAATGTTAAAAAAGCAGAACAGGAAATAAAAGAATCTTATTCTGATATTAAAGTTAAAACTCAAGTATATGAAGGAGTTCCTGCAGATATCATTTTAAAAATAATTGATGAAGAAGATATTGATCTTGTGGTATTTGGAAACTCTCAAAAATCAGGTTTTCAGAAATTTTTAATTGGCAGTGTATCTGATAAGGTAATTCGTTCAAACAAATCTTCTGTTCTGTTTATTAAATAATATTATTCTTCTTAAAACTTATTTCCTTCTTTAAATTAAAAATTAGATAGGGCGATAATTAATATAATTAATTATTTTTTTTTAAAAATCAGTTAATTGTATTTTTTATAGTTTTAAATGATTGAACTTATTATGATTACTATTATAATTACTATTATGTTGATTATTATGTAGTATTATAGGGAATATTTATTCATAATTATTTTATTAATTAGGTGTTAACATGTTAGTGAAAGATATAATGACTGATAAGATTGTACATGTTTCAGTTCCAGGGAATCGTGAGAAAGCTTTAGAATTAATGATAAGTAAGAATGTTTCAGGTCTTCCTGTTGTAAAAGAAGGATCTAAAAAGTTAGTTGGAATTATAACAAGGTCAGATTTAATTGAAAATCCTGGTGAAGATCAACTGGCTTTATTAATGTCAAGAGATTTAGCTACAACTTCTTTAAATGAAGATGTAAAGATTGTAGCTAAGAAAATGTTAGATAATCAAGTTAGAAGGATTCCAGTTCTTGATGATAATGAAGATTTAATAGGTATTGTTACAGCATCAGATTTGGTTTCATCTGCTATAACTGAAATGAACATTGAAGATCCTGTAGAGAATTATATGGTTAGGATGATTCCAACAGTATGGGAAAAAACTCCATTAAACGTTGCTTTTGAAATGATGAGGTCTTTTAACTTTAAATGCCTCATTGCATTAGATGATGAAACTAAAATTAGTGGAATTTTAACTGAAACTGATTTTATTAATGAAAGTGAAGTTGTTTCAGAAACAAGTGTTCATAATTCTACTGTTGGAACAGAAGGGGATAAATGGTCATGGGATAGTAAATCTGTCCTTTATGTTGAAAAGCATATGCTTAAATTTTCTGATAAAAATGTATTGGATGTTTCTACTAATCAAGTTGCAACAGCAAACACTAAAACAAGAGTTTCTGAATGTGCAAAAAGAATGTATGAAAATAAAATAGAACAGATTCCAATAATTGGTGTTGATGGAGAACTCGTTGGTTTAATCAGAGCTAATGATTTAATTAAGTCTTTAATTTAGATATTTTATCTCCTTAACTTATTATTTATTTAGCTTTTATTAATTCTTATTATTTATTTAATACTTTTTTAACTATAATTATGTTGTTCCTTTTTAATTAATAGCTAAATTTATAATAGCTATTAGATAATATTTTATTTAAGTATTTATAGGAGATTATCCATAATTAAAATAAAGGTTTATGATTGTTGGATATGGTTTTAGATGTTTTTTAGTTTTTGTTTTAGTTTTTTAGTCTATTTTTTGTGTTTTAGTTTTAAACTTTTTTAATGTGTT
>NZ_LWMT01000281.1 GCF_001639265.1 Methanobrevibacter filiformis | reverse complement strand
ATTTTTGGAAATAGCTTTTGTTCAAACTTTTTTTAAAAGTTTGTTTCATATTAATAAAAGTATTTCTTATGCTTAGAATGGTTTATTTTTGGAAATAGCTTTTGTTCAAACTTTTTTTAAAAGTTTGTTTCATATTAATAAAAGTATTTCTTATGCTTTAAATGGTTTATTTTTGGAAATAGCTTTTGTTCAAACTTTTTTTAAAAGTTTGTTTCATATTAATAAAAGTATTTCTTATGCTTAGAATGGTTTATTTTTGGAAATAGCTTTTGTTCAAACTTTTTTTAAAAGTTTGCTTATTTTAATCTTATTGTAGCGTGCCTATGTGCCCAACATTGAATACAGACTCCAACAGGGAGTCCTGCAGTGTGTGTATCTATTTTTTTAATTTTAACATCTAATGCAGTTGTTTTACCACCAAGTCCCATTGGACCAATTCCTAAATTATTAATAGCTATTAAAAGTTCCTCTTCTAATTTAGCTAAATCTTTATTTGGATTTCTTTTTCCAATTTCATCTAAAATAGCTACTTTAGCTGATTTAAGAGCTAAATCAGATGTTCCACCAATTCCTACTCCAATAATCATTGGAGGGCAAGGTTTGCCTCCTGCCTTTTTCACAGTTTCAACTACAAACTCTTTAATTCCTTCAACACCTGCACCAGGAAGTAACATGGAAAGTGCATTGTTGTTTTCAGACCCAAAACCTTTTGGTAAAATCGTGATTTCTAAATAATCTTCCTCAATTAACTCTAAATCGATTTGGGGGATGTTAACTCCAATATTGTTTCCTGTGTTCTTTCGCGTGATGGGATCAACAACATTTGGACGTAATGGTACTTCTTCTGTTGCTTTTACAATACCTTTTTTCACTGCATTATATAAGTTTTCAATAGGAACTTTTCCAAGTTTGATAAAAATTATAGGTAGACCTGTATCTTGACACATAGGTATGCCTTTTTCACCTGCAAGTTTGATATTTTTTAAAATAGCTTCAATATTTAGACGAGCTAATTCATTAGTTTCATCTTTAAGGGCATCTTCCAGTGAGGAAACAACATCATTTCCTAGAGAGATAACTGCTTTTTTATAAAGTTGATATACTGCATCTGTAATTTCTTTTTCTGTAACCATTTACATCCTCTTCTGCAATACTAGAAAGATTAATAGTTATTAATATTTATTAAATAGGGATTAAATCAATTAGATTTACTAATAACTTAAATATAAACTTAAAATAGCTATTTGATATATTGGATTCACAATAATTTGATAAACTTTAAGAAGTATTAATCATTTAATCATATATTTAATTTGAATTTATAAAAATATTTCTAAATAATTCTAAAATAAAGATAATTTATAAAACATGTTGTTTAAATAATATAATAAATTTAAATATTTTAAATAATATGAAACAAACATTTCAAACTTTTTAAAAAAGTTTGATCAAAAGTTGTTTTTTGAATTAAGCATTCTAAGTTTGAGTTATGTTTTTATTTGATATTAAATTTTGTGTTATGGGATCTAAAAATGTTAAATGATAATTATTCAGTTAAAAATATTCTTAATGATAATAATAGTAAAATTAAGACTAAAATTACAAAAATTGAACAAGATAAATTAATAACTAGGGGTCATTGTCAAAAAAATCTTATTGAAAATCTCAGCTATATTGAAATGATTTATTTAATTCTTAAAGGAGAGGTACCTTCTAAAAAAATAGCTAAAATATTGAATTATATTTTAGTATCTTTTTGTGATCATGGCGTAACTCCTCCAAGTACTCAAGCAGCTCGTTTAATAGCTTCTTCAGGATCACCTATTAATGTGGCCTTATCTGGAGCTTTACTTTCTTTTGGAAAGAATCATGCGGGAGCCATTGAAAAATCTATGGAACTTTTACAAAATATAGTCATTGAATATGATCTGAATGATTCTATATCTGATGAAAACATTGAAAAAATAGCTATTAATATTGTTAATGAGTTTTTAGAAAATAAAATAAAAATCCCTGGATATGGTCATAGATATCACAAGAAAGATCCAAGGGCTGAAAAATTAATGGAAATAGCTATTAAAGAAGATTTTGTTGGAATTCACACTAAATTAGCTTTGGCTATTGAAAAAGTGTTAATTGATGAAAAAAACATTAGGATTAATGTTGATGGCGCCAATTCTGGAATTTTACTGGATTTAGGATTTAGCTCAAAAGAAGGGATCGGTTTTTTTATAATTGGTAGATTACCAGGTTTAATAGCTCATACTAATGAAGAAATGATGGATGAGTCCTGTTTTAGAAAATTTTTAACCTTAGATGATATTGATTACCAAGGAAAAACTGATTCTCATTTGAATTTCTAATTTTAATTCATTGTATTAACTAATCAACTGATTTAATTAATTATTCGACCTTAAATAATAATCTTTATAAACGATTAATTATTAAAGTTAAACTATAATAATAACTTTTTTTAAATATAATAATTTCTAAATAAATTATATCATTAAGTTATACTAATTATTTCTAATATTGATTTGGTATGGAGGTGCATTATCTTGGCTAAAATAAAAGGAACTAATAAAAGAACCAGACAAAAATCCCATTATAGAAAACCTGGAAGTAAAAGAGGAAGAGGAGTTAAAAGAAGATAGTTTTTATTTATTCCTTTTTCAATATTATTATTATTATTTCTAATTACATTTCATATATTTGTTCATTTTTAATTTTGTTCATTTTTTGCAATCTTTTACATTTAATAACTTATTTTACTTTAAATGTATTCTTCAATTTTAATAACTTATGCTTATTTTACTTTTAATCCTATTCTTTACATTATATTTTTATAATATTTATCCAATAAGTATAAATTATACTATATGCAAGATAATTCAAGGGGATTTAAAATAATTATATTTTTTAATATTTTTTTAATTATTTTTAATAACTTAAATCAATTAAAGGAGATCATATTATGGATTTTTTTGATATAATTAAAGAAAGGTATAGTGTAAGAGGATATAAACCTGATGAAGTAGAAAAAGAGAAACTGGATAAAGTTTTAGAAGCAGGAATAATCGCACCAACAGGTGTTAACTTTCAACCATTTAAAATATTCGTTATTGATACAAAGAAAAACAAAGAAGCTTTAGAAAAAATTTATCCTCAAAAATGGTTTGTAGAAGCCCCATTAGTTTTGTGTGTAGCTGCAGATAAATCAAAAGCATGGAACAGACCATGGGATGGAAAAAATATAGCAGATATTGATGCAACAATCGTCATGGATCACATAATTCTTGCAGCCACTGCTTTAGGTCTTGGAACATGTTATATCGCAGCATTTAAAAAATATGCAGCTATTAAATTTTTAGATTTGGATGAAGAGTATGAACCTGTTTTGTTCACTCCTTTAGGTTATCCTGATGTAGAAAGAACTGATAGACCAAGAAAGTCAGTAAATGAATTGGTAGTTTATAAATAAATTGTTTCATTGAATAGTTTCATTGAATAGTGGCATTTTTTAGACCGTTAGTTACATTTTAGATAAACAACTAAATATTATTTTCATATCTTTTTATATTCTTTTTTTATAATATTCTTTCTTTTCTTTTTTCTTGTTTATTTTTTGAATGTCTTAGATAATCTATTTATAGTTGTATACTCAATATAACTATATTATAAAATTATATACATTCAATTTTTAGTGAAATCATGAAACTTAAAATTATTAAAGCAGAAAATCAAAGTGAAATAGGGGATTTAACACAGAAATTTTTAGATAATAAATTTAAAATAGTTTCAGAAGATGACTCATTTATTTTATTTAAAAAAGTCCGATATGGTGATATCAAAGTACATATATTATGTATTATTTTAGCATTATCTGTTACTCAACCATTTGTTATTTTGAATGTAATATACTTTGGATATAATGTTTTTAAGAGGTCTGAAGCTGTTTTAATAACAACTGAAACACTAGATTCCAATGGAAATCATCTTGAATTTTCAAATTTAGACGATATTAGTATTTTTAATGAAAATAGTAATAAAATAGATTCTAATTTAAATTCATTAAAAAATAAATTTAAAAATATTTTTAATAAAAAATAATATTAGCTTTTCATGTGTTTAATAGAATGTAGATGATTTTTATTCTTTTAAGGTCCAATAACATCTTTTTGGAGATATTATTGTTTCATCTTTTTAAGTTCTTTCATTATTTTATCCACTTCTTTTTTTCTACGCCAGATATTGTAGTGACTTTTGTTGCATTTACTGGGTCTTCAGAATCTTTGAGTGCTTTAATTACTTTTTATGTGGTCATTCATAATATCACTCTAATTTCAATTTTTATATAGCTATTTTAATTAGGATAATAATAAATATATCTTAGTTTCAATGTAAAGTTATACTATATATTTAATTCATTCATTCAATGTTTAATAATAAATAAATTAATAATTACATTTTAAGTAACTATTTGAGGATTTATATGAAGTTTAATAAAGCACAGTTAATATCATTATTATTCGCTTTTATATTTTTAATATGGGGTATTTTAACTATAATAGAGCCTAATTCAAATAATATATCAATTTACAGTGGATTTTTAATGATTATTATTGGAGTTGCATATCCTATTGTAATGTTTATGCCTAAATTGTCAAAAGTAGTCTTACTGATTGAGGGTTTAGCCTTAGCACTTTTTGGATTATTTGTCATGACTTTTCCAGGAAATTTAATATTTATAATTCTTGGAGTAGCTTTAATGATTTTATCTCTTTTAACAATTTTAGATATTTTGCCTACTAAAAGGAATAAATAATAGTGACAAACTTTTAGAAAAAGTTTGATCAAAAGCTATTTCCAAAAATAAACCATTTTAAGTATAAGGAATGTTTTTATTAATATTAAAGATAATAAGAACTAATTAATAATAAAATTATAAATATAATTTTAATCTTTTTTTAAAGTAATATATCATTCAATGAATTTATTCTCTAAGTTCTTCAATAGCTATTGGGAATTCTTTACAGAATATTTTAACTTGTTCTTCGGGGATTGAGAAACTTACTCTTAGGTACTTGTCTCCAAATTCATTACTTGTGTAAGACCCTTGTCTTGTGAATATTTTTTTATCTAAAAGGTTTTCTGATAATTTTTCAGGATTTATTCCTGTTTTAGAAATGTCAATACCTAACATATTTCCATCTGAAGGATAGTTAACTATAAATATGTCATCAATAGTGTCTATCATTTTTTTTATTCGTTTTTGGTTATTTCTGGTTGTTGTTACTATTCTTTCAATCCATGTTTCTTTGGATCTTAATGCAGTTATTGCTCCAGCTTGAGCAACAAGGTTTGTTCCTAAATCATTGATTAAAATAGGTCTTATTGATGCTATAAGCTCTGAAGATGATATGATGGCTCCAATTCTTAAACCAGCCATTCCAGATATTTTTGAAAAACTGTATATTGTTATAGCATGGCTTGGAGCATACTTTGCAACTGAGTAATGAGATCTTGCAAAATCTTTATAGGTTATATCATGAATCATGTATATATCATTTTCAATAGCTATTTCTGCAAATTCTTTAATCTCTTCTTCTGTGTATGCTGAACCTAAAGGGTTAAGAGGATCTATTAAAACAACAACTTTTGTGTTTTCATCAATATTTTCTCTTACGAGTTTTGGTGTTAATTTATAGTGGCATTCTTCATTATAAATAGGCACAGCTCTAACTTCACCTGCAAATCTATCTGCAAAATCATCTATGATTAAATATCCTGGATCACATGTTATTGCATTATTTTTTTTCTCTAAAAGATTATACATACATAAATAAAGTGATTCTGTTCCTCCAGCAGTTATTAAAATATCTAAATCTTCAAGATCTAAATCTTTCAATATTAATTTTTGAAGTTCTGAAAATCCTTCTGGTGGAGGATATTTGCAATATTCTTTACTTTCAATACAACTAATCATGGCATCTTGGATTAAGTTAGTTTCATGTAAATGGTTAGTGTTTTGCCCCATCCATATCATTTCTTTATCATTAAAAACATGTTCAAAGAATTCATTATTTGATTTGAACTCTTTAGGAGGTTTTTTAGCATGCTTTCTAGGTTTTTTTAAATTATCCATACTATCACAATAATGTTCAATGATGAATTAAAAGAAATATATTATCTAAATTAATTTTAAAAATTAATTAAATATCATAAAATTAGATAAAATTAGTTTTTAACTATTAATTAATTAATATTTAGTATGTAACAATTATTAAGATTAGTTAGTAATAATTAACTAATAACTCATTTTTATTATAATATAGGTTTGTTGCAACTTCTTTATAAAATTATTTATATTTACTCATCAATAAAAAATCTCAAAATTTTTATTTTATTCCATCAGATGTGATTTTAAACTTAGTAATAAGTCCTTCTGCTATATGGCGGTGTCTTTGTAATGTAGCTATTCTTTCAGATGGTACATCAGATTTTTGAAGCTCTATAATTACTTTACTCCAATATTTTAATATGGTTCCACCAACTGGTGTAACTTTATTTATACCTTCATCATCGAAATTAGAGTAAATTTGGTTGGTTATTAAAATAGCTATGTTATATTTGCGAGCTATTTTTGATAGCAATCCCATTTGCTTTCCCATAATTTTATTTAGGATAGATGCTTTATTTTCATTTAATCTATATAATGCAACAGCAGAATCTAATACTATTAAGTCAATATCTTCTCCACCATTATTTTTAAGCCAAGTTATTACACTATTCAGGTCATCTTCTTGCTGGTTGAAAGAATGAGGTTCATAGACATAAATATTATTTGCAACAGCTTCAATATCTCTTTTAGCTATTTGTTTTATTCTATCAATTGAAAGTCCTCCTTCTGTATCGATGTATATGACTTTTTGACCAGTTTTTGCAACTCCTACTGATAATTTTAATGCAATATTGGTTTTTCCAGATCCTGGAGGTCCATATATTTGAGTTATGCTTCCTTTTTCGATTCCTCCTCCAATAATTTCATCAATTGAGGAGTTTGTAGCTATTCTTTCAGTTTCTTTAATAGATGCAAGTGGCTTCATGACTTTCACCAAACTTTATATTAATTTTAATATATTAATTCATTCACTTAAATATTATTTATTAATACTTTTATTTAATTATGTGTTATAATAGATAATTACTTAATGGATTTTATTGAAATTAAACTTATACTAATATGCCCCAAATTGGAGTGTGGACATAATCTTTAATTCAATTAATAAATTTGATAAAATAGCAGATAAATATTCTTTTAAAACAAAAGAAACTAGATCTATACTGAATCCTCGAAAAGGTAAAAGATATTTCTTTTTAGAAGATTATACTTTAAATCCTTATATGGGCTGTTCTTTTGATTGTAGCTATTGCTATGTTAATGGAAGTAAATACGCGAATAATACTGAAAATTTCATTGTAAAATCAAATGCTTATGAAATAACTCATACTCAATTAAAAAATAAAGTTAAAAAAGGTCAAAGAGGCATTATTCTCATAGGATCTGCTTCTGATCCTTATGTGGATATTGAAAAAGAGCTATTTTTAACTAAAGATATTCTTACTTTAGCTAAAAGATTCAATTTTCCAGTTCATATAATAACAAAATCTGACCTTATTTTAAGAGATATTGATATTTTAAAGAGCATTCAAAGTTCAGCTATTTTGCCTAATGATATAGAAGAGGATCCTAATCTTAAACTTATAATTTCATTTTCTTTTTCAACAATTGATGATAAAATAGCTGAAATATTTGAACCATTTGCCCCAAAACCTTCATTGAGATTGAAAGCTATTAAACAATTAAAAAAAGAGGGATTTTTTGTTGGAGTTTCATTAATGCCTATTTTGCCATATATAACTGACAGTGAAGATATTCTTGATGAAACCTTTTCAAAATTTAAGGAAGTGGAGGTAGATTATGTTCTTTATGGAGGATTAACTCTTTATGGGGACACAGAAAAAGATTCTAAGATTAAATATTATAACACAATTAAAAAACATTTTCCTGAAATTTATCATAAAACTAAATCTTTGTTTGGAGGAAACATTGGTCCCTCTAATTTATATTATACTAAATTATCAGATAATATTAAAAAAATAGCTAAAAAGTATGATATTTCGCTTTCTATTGAAAAATAAACAATTAATATTTAATTACTTAAAACAAGTATAAAAATAAGCATATGTTTGTAAATAATATATTAGGATTTGAAATTTGTTAATATGAATTTAATTTAAAAAAAGAAAAATATTAGAAAATCAAAGATTTTCTAAGATTATAGAATAAGTAGGTATATTACAAGATTAGTAACTTGCAATAACTTCTCCTAATAATTTAATTGATTCTTCTTTGTTTGGTCCGATAGGTGAACCTGCTACGTATTGAGTAACTCCGCCTTCTTCGAGAGCTTTAATTTTTGGGATGAACTCTTCAGGAGTTCCTACAACAGAAAATGCCTCGAGTAATGCATCATCAACAGCACCAATAGCTCCACCGAAGTCACCTTTAGCAATTAATCCACCAAGTTTTTCATTGATTCCTGCAGGTAATCCGTGTCTTTCTAAGACAGGAGGAGGGGAACCAGCAGCTATGAATGCTACAACTATTTTAGCAGCATTTGCAGCTTTTGCAGAATCTGCAGCAATAGAAGTTGCAGTGTATGCACCAACATCAACATCAGTTAATGCTTTTCCAGCAGCTTTTGCACCTTTTTCTATTAGTGGGATAGCAGCAGCATAATCTTTAGGATTGGATGCGTTAATTAAAACACCGTCAGCAATTTCACCAGCAGTTTCTAACATTTTAGGACCTTGAGCTCCTTGATAGATAGGTATTAATTCTTGAACAGCTTTTACTCCACCTAATTGTGCACCACCTGCAGTTTTACCTCCTGCAAGTAAAGTTCTGAATACATCAACAGAATCTCTTATTGTACTAACTGGTTTGGTCCATTCAATTCCAAGTGCATCGAAAGTAGCTTTATCACCAGGTCCAATACCTAAGGTTGCTCTTCCATTAGAAATTTCATCTAAAGTAGCTATAGCTGCAGCAGTTATTGCTGGAGCTCTTACATAGGGATTAGTTACACCAGGTCCTAATTTAATAGTCTCAGTCGCGTCAGCAATTAATGCTAATGCTTCGTACACGTTTTTATTGTTGTAATGGTCAGTTATCCATGCGTATTCAAATCCTACATCTTCTGCTAATTTAACAAGCTTTGCAATTTTGTCTAAAGGTTCGTTTGGAACAAATTCTATACCGAATTTCATTTTTTATCACCTATTTTATATTAATAAATTTATTAATTACATTATAAAGATTTTATTTACATATATAAAGTAATTTGTTATTCGATGTAAATAGAAAAACTTATATATTTAGTATTGTTTTGCTCTTCAATATTAATTTATATCAATAATTCTTTAATTAAATATTAATAGTTCTTTAATTAATTTGTTTTTTAGGTGGTACTTTTAATATTTATGATGGTTTAATTAATTATGATGAGTATGTTTTTAATCTAATCCCCATTTTTTCCTGAATTTAGCTTGCCTTTCTTGACTTACCCAATGACTTCCATTACAAAATGGTTTATTTTCTGATTTACCACATTGACACAATGTTATTCTGTTTCGTATGTCATAATTATCTCCATTACTGGATTCTATTTCAATTCCTCCTCTTACCCATATTGGACCTTGTACTTTTTCACCAGAATCATAAATCATTATAATCTCTCTTTCATATTCTGATTCAGATGACTCATTATTTTCTTTATTAATTAAAGTTAATCTTCCAGAAGGACAATTTTTAGCTTCTTCAATAGCTATTTCTATAGATTCTTCAGTCCCATCATCTATTAATTTTCTAATTCCTCCTTCTCTAAGGCAGAACCTGGAATGGTCACAAAATATTGTGCGATCGATTAATTTAACTTTATCCGTTTCTATATCGTTGTTTTTTAAATCAGCTAAATTTTTACTAGCTATTTCTTCACCTTTAAAACCTATTTTTCCATGATTTCCATCACAAAATGGCTTATTATTTGAGTGTCCACATCTACAAAGAGAATATGTTTCACTTGTTTCTATTCTTTCTTTTTTTCCAAAGCATATAGGACTATTGTTTTCATCAATTACAAATTCAATTTTGCTCAAAGGAACATTTCCAGTTACAAGATATGGTCCACTTTTTATAATTTTTATCTTCAAATTAACCACTTTTATTAGTTTTTTTTTAAATACTCAACAATTTTTTAAAAAAGTTTGATCAAAAGATGTTTCATGTATTTAAGTATAATTATATTTAATAATATTAAATCTGTTCAATATTTTTATTATTAATTAATATGATGCAAATAGAATACATCATTGCGATTAATAATAATATTATTATATATTATTTATTACTAATTAATTTAATTGTTATTAAGTTGATATAAGACATCTGATTAGAATAATAATAATAATAATAATCTTGAAATTTATGTTTAAATTAAAAATTACCTATATCTGGATCTAAATGGTTATTTAAATGTTTTATTGATTTTTAATAACATATAATTTATATTTTTGGAAAATTGTCTTTGAAACAATCTTGTAGTTGCTGAATAACACTTTTTTTGTTCTTATAATGCATATCATATAAACACTCTTTTTTTAATTAATAGTTATTTTATTTTGCAATATTTTCTAATTATTTTTGTGAGTGTGGTGTTCCTGACTATTGGTTGTGTTACAAGGTTTTATTGTAGTCTCTATTTGGGCTGTAAATCGTTAATAAAATGATTATATTGGTTCAAAAAGGTGTTAATTGCAATGAAAATTATTGTGCATATTTTTATGTTTATATTCAATGTATTTTTTAAACTCTAGGTTTAAAAATGATTGAATGGTAATTGATGAGATCCTAAATTTATTAGGATTGATGTTGGTTTTTAGTAGATGTGGTGATATTTAGTTATTGTATTATATCTAGTTTTAGATGAATAAGATAATATTTTATATTAAATTTCCTGTCTATTTTATTTAAGTGTCTTATTGAATTAAGTACTTCATTAAATTGTTTTTTCTGTCAAATCTGTTTGATCCTGGCAGAGGCTACTGCTATTGGGGTTCGATTAAGCCATGCAAGTCGAACGAATTTATATTCGTGGCGTACGGCTCAGTAACACGTGGATAACCTACCCTTAGG
>NZ_LWMT01000280.1 GCF_001639265.1 Methanobrevibacter filiformis | reverse complement strand
AAACATAACCCACTTAAAACCCAATAAACTAAATAATAATCCTTATTTTAACTTAATATTACTTCATCATCACAATATAAACCAATAAATATCAATTAACTAATCAATGAATTATGGAAGATCTCCTTCAATAATGGACATTAGTTTAAATCCAAGACAAAAGTTTAAAATGGAGATTCCTAAAGATAACAACTTATTTGTATATGTTATTCAAGGTGATGGGCAATTTGGAGAAGAAGAAATCAGTGTTAACAGTAAAACTGTAGCGATATTTGACCAAGTGGGTAAATTAGCAGTACATACTGGTGATGAAGGAGTAAGATTCGTGTTATTTGTAGGAAAGCCTTTGAATGAACCTATTGCATGGGGCGGACCAATAGTGATGAACTCTGAAAAAGAACTAGCAGAAACTTTTGAAGAGCTTAATAATGGTGAATTCATTAAACAATCTACAAAATAAGTTAAAATAAATAGTTTCTTAATATTTTTAGCTTATTAATTTAGTTATTTAATCCTGTCTAAATTAAAAGTTAAAAGTCATTTTATTACTTTCTTTTACTCCCCTATTAATTATTATTGTTCAATATGGATTTATTATATCTAATATTGATTTATTGTATTTTATTATTATTTTATTATTCTATTTTTATTACAAGTTCATACTATTTTACTAAACTTTTATCCAAATGTTAGTAGAGAACTATGATTCTTAATAATTCTTACTATTTTTCATTAAATTAATATTATATTGTTAATTTCGATAAAATTTTTTAACTTTAAAAAATATAATTTATAAATAGAATAAAAAAAATAATAGAAGAGTAATAATAAAAAATAATAGAAAAAAAATAATAAAAAAAATAGAAAAAATAGAAAAAAATAATAAAAAATATTAATTTTAGGTTTAATAAAATGATAGATATTCATCACATATTACTCGGAATAGGCCTTTTACTTCTTGTAAGTATATTACTAAGTAAAATGTCATCTATTATTGGAGTTCCTACATTAATCGTCTTTTTGATTATTGGAATGTTACTTGGTCAAGATGGAATTGTTGGGATTCATTTTAACGACTATATGATTGTTCAATATGTTGGTATCTTTGCATTAATTATTATAATGTTTTCTGGAGGTATGGATACTAATCTTGCAAAGATAAAAGCTGTATCGAAATATGGAATTTTACTTTCAACAGTAGGAGTTCTTATAACTGCAATAGTCACTGGACTTTTTCTTCATTTCGTCCTAAATTTTGATTTAATGATATCACTTCTTATTGGAGCTATTATATCATCAACAGATGTTGCAGCAATATTTTCAATATTTAGCTCACCTGACTTAAAGTTAAAAAATAATCTAGACTATTTATTAGAACTTGAAAGTTCAGTAAATGACCCAATGGCTTATATTTTAACAATATCATTTTTATATTTAGTTATTCATCCATCAGCCTCCATTTTAGGGATTGTAATGACATTAATACAATCTTTAGTTATAGGAACGATTATAGGGTACATTTCAGGCAGATTATCAATTAAATTACTTAATTCAATTAATTTAGATAGTAGAGGACTCTATCCTGTATTATTAATAGCTATTGCAATTTTATCATTTGCAGTTTCAGAATTAAGTGGAGGAAATGGATTTTTAGCAGTCTATATAGCTTCAGTATTTATTGGAAATAATGAATTTATAACTAAAAGAGCCCAGTTAAACTTTTTCGATGGTTTAGCTTGGCTTATGCAAATAATAATGTTTATTATCCTTGGTTTATTCGCTTCACCAAAAGATTTACTTCCAACTGCTGTAATAAGTATAGTAACTGCTGTTGGTTTGGTACTTATTGCAAGACCACTGGCTACTTTTGTATGTCTAGCTAAATCTAAGTTTAAATTAAAAGAAAAAGCATTTATATCGTGGACAGGAATTAAGGGAGCAGTACCAATTGTATTTGCAACATATCCTTTAGTTGCGAACATCCCCCAGGCATCACTAATATTCAATGTAGTATTTGTTGTAACACTAATATCAATATTACTACAAGGATCAACAGTAAAAGCATTAGCTAAAAAATTTAATTTAATTGAAAAAACAAGTAAATTAAATTAAGTAGTTAAATTAATGACATTAATAGTACAAATTATTCTTTTATAGTCCCATGCAAACAGAAATAATTATTTAGGACTCATGCACGGTGCATGAGCCAAAAACGAATTGACAAGGGGTGGAATTTTGACACACCCCTTTTTAAAAAAAATAATATCTAAAATAATTTAAATTATACTCCATATCATTATAATTGAAAATGTATTAAATTTTAGTAGAAATTTAATATATTTTTAATAGATTAATTCATTATTTTCACATAAAAACATCCAAGGAACTTTGTTTAGATTTATCACTTTCAAACAATGAATTAATACCAAATTCTTGTATTTCTAATCTTTGAACAAGATAATGGCTTATTGGATATTTTTGTACAAGTTCTTTGGATATTTCTAAGTATTTTTGTACTGATCCCTTAGAAACACTTAAAATTAAATTTTCCCCACATTTACATTTTCCTGTTAATGGCATTCTTCGGTATTTACTATTACATTTAGTACATCTTACCTTTTGTTTTGAAAATGCTCTTGCATTTCCCATGATATCTGGGAGGAAGTGAGAAGATAAAACTCCTTCAACTACACCTCTTTGATCTACAGCTCTGATAATTTCAGCAAGAGCTATTTGTGAACCTACTTTTTCTTTCATTGAAGGTAAAGTTTTGTATAGACAGATATTTGGTCCTGCATGAATATTTGAGGTGTTGTGTGAAAACATTAAGTCTTCATATTGTTTTGGAGTTCCTAAATGTTTTGAGACGTTATCTATTAAGTTAACAGCTTCTGTTGGCTTAACTTCTTTTTCTGTGATATTGAAAAATTCAAGGGAGAATTTATCCATAACATCAATGTTGTGAGATTCATCATCTATTTCTTCTGGATCAATTCTTGAAGAAAGAACCAAAGGTGCATCCATACTCCCCCCTCTAGTGCTTGGAAGATATGATTTTGAGAAGTTGATTAAAGCATCTAAAAGTAACATTACAGAATCTTCATCACTATCACAATTTCTTCGTTTTGCTGAGTGGAAATATGGATGTGCATAACATGCAAGTGCATTAGTGAAACCAACTACTCTGCCAAGTACCCCTGCTGAAGTGTGAGGAGCAAGTCCAGCAATTAAATGTCCTATTAAATCTTCCTTTATTTCGACATTATAGAACCTATCCATCTCATAGAATTTATCTAACAAATCATCAATGAAACTAGCTACTTTAACTAAATATTCACCACAATTTTTAGAGATGATAACATCCTGAACTTTAAGTTCAATAATCTGAGTATCCTCAGTTATTGGTTTTCCATATGCATCATGATCATAGCCAAGATATTCAAGTTGTTCAAGAGTAACTCCAACTTCTTTTGGTGTGAAATGAGTTAAAGGAAGGTCTGTTGAATCATGCCTTATTGTTGCATCTTTAAAAGTGAAAACTTCATTTTTTGCTCGGAGTATTCCTTTTTCCAATGGTTCAGGTAGTTTTGATTCTGAAATCATACCAATAACAGCCTTAATTTCATCAACTCGTCTGACACCAACATTTTCAGATGCTTTTCTAAGTAATCCTGAAAGATTAATTTTTTTCTTTCCAGGTTTTCCAACTTCTGTTTTAGAACCACAATTAGGACATAATGATTGGAATGAGCTTATTTGACAATTCGTACATTGTCTTCTTGAAAACTCGACTGAAATTGATCCTTTTTTAGCTGCTTCTGCAACTAATCGCCTACTACCTCCATAGTTTCCAATTGGAAATAAAACATGCGGTGCTGGTTTCATCAATCTTTCTTTAGACTTTTCAGGCCTTCCAACACGACTCCCAATGTAAACTGGTGCTTTATCCATGATTTTAACATCAGTTATTGTGTTTATTGCATCAACAGGTGACACATTCCCATCTAATAGTTCAATAGCTATTGGTTTTTTAAGAGTATTTACAATTGCGTATGAATCTTCAACATCAATAATAATTTTCCCATCTTTAACTATATGTGGAACTCCAATAACCTCAAGTATTCTCTTTTCATAAGATAAATCAAGTGTAAGCTTGTCTCCTTCCTTATAATCATTAGTATATTTGTTAATCCATTTTATAAGAGCTTGTAAATCATCAACTGAAATATCATTATAACAATAAGTATATTCAGGATTTAATGGAACACCATATTTCTTAGAAAGTTCAAATGAATCTTTTGCTGATAAATAGCTATTTTCAATATTGTTTAAGTCTAATTCTGTGTTATTAATATCTATCTTGTTATAATCCTTATTAATAGAAATATTAATAGAATTACTATCAGTATTGTTATTAGTAATGTTATTAGTACTGTTAGTAGTATTGTTATTAGTAATGTTAGTAGTATTACTATCCGTATTGTTAGTAGTATTGTTAGTAGTATTACTATCAGTATTGTTATTATAATTAGATATAACAGATGATTTACCAAAAGTCATTTGACCAGTATTAGTTTTATCATCTTTATTATTACTATCACTAATATTATTACTAATATTATTATCAATACTAGATTTCAATTCTTCAAGATATGTTGGTGAATTTAATATTGTTTCAGCCCACCATTCACTACACCATGCAGAAGGTAATAGATTTTGGTTGTTTCTCAAGAATTCTCCAAATGCGACAAGCATATCCCCTAAAAATAATATCTCAGTTACATATTTTCTAATAGATTTCGCTTCTTTTATAGATTTTACTTTAACAACATCACCATTTTTTAATTTAACAATAGGTCCTTCAATAGAATCCACTGGAACAACACAGTTTCCTTTTCCTGGTTTTTCTATTTTCAATTGAGTTCCAACAGCTAAAAATTCAACTAACTCCATTGTGATTGGACTAACTCCCATTGCTGCAAGACCTGTATTTCTGGACCTACCATAACGAAGTCTGAACCCTCCTTTTTCTCCAGGATAACCTAAAACAGGTCTTCCTCCAATAATATCTTGGATGTATTTAGGTTCTTCTTTTATTATTTCTTTTTTTTCTTCTCCATCTTTAGGTTCTTCTTTTGGCTTGTTTTCTTTTGTAAATTCAGAAAGGAACTCCCATTTATCTAATTTAAGAATCTTAGTATATTTTGAAACTTTTTTAGCCTTTTGAACAACTCCTTCAATCATCGCAAGTAATGCTCCACCACGAATATTATTGGTCTCTACTCTTTCTAAATCTCTGTGTGAAACTTCAACTTTATCTGTTTGCTCGCCTGTAACTTCAACAGGGATATTTTTCGCGGCATGCCTCACTTCTTCTGGTTTTGGAGAATATTGAAGATTTGTTACTTCTGATTCGTAAAGTTCAACTTCTTCTACATATCTTTCAATTTCAGCTTCTGTTGGTTTGTATATATCAAGACCAGTTGCTTCTCTAATCTTATCTCCAAGTAAAACAGCTAATGCTGCTGCAGTTCCTCCTGCACTTCTAATTGGTCCTGCGAAATAAACTGCTAAATATTTTCCACCATCAGAATTCTTTTTTATCTTAACTGCAGCTATTCCTTCAAGTGGTGCTGCAACAACCCCCTCTGTTAAAATAGCTAAAGCAGTTCTCAAGCCCTGATCAGCCAATGATTCTCGTTTAACAGCTGCTTTTTCTCCAGTTTCCTCAATTTCTTCTGATGCAATCTCAGCAGCAATAGTAAAAGCCACTTCTTCACGTGAAAGATCTGTTTCTAACTCTTTAATACGTGCAGCAACTCCAACAGGTCCTACAAGCCCTTCAACACGCTCAGCTAAATCCTTTGCAAGTGGAATTTCGGTTTTTGTTTCAACATCCAAACCCTTAGCTCTTGCAGCATTTGCAATTTCATATAATTCATAAGTTTCCTTTTCTAATCGTTCAAAATAATCCATTGTTATCACATAACTATTTAAAATGATAAGTTCTAAAACTAAAAATCAGAATTTTAAAAAATAAATTAAAAATAAATTCAGTACCTAATTTCTGTAATATCTAATATATTATTATATAACTTAAATAGTATATAATTTTAACTTTATTTTCATGAAAAAATATACAATAAGAAAAATACTTAAAATGCGAGTAATCATATGAAACAAAATAATAATAATAATAATAATAATAATAATAATAATAATAATAATAATAATAATAATAATAAAGATAAAAATAGAATAAATAAGATGCAATTCTTTATAATTTTTTTATTTCATTTTTAGATAAACCTGTACTTTCAGATATTAGTTCCATAGGCAAACCCATCTTTTTAAGGTTCATGGCTATTTTTGCAATGGCTATTTTTTTACCCATAGCCTCAGCTTTTTTCAATCCCCTTTCTTCCCCTTTTTCTTTAGCATGATTTAAACTACTTGTCCAGTCAGATTTAGCCATTTCTCTTAAATGATGCTCATGCATCCATTTTTTATCCTTTAAAAGATTACATGCTATCCTTTCTGCTGTTTCTCTTTCTTTATCCATTTTTCACCACTTCATTTAATAATTCTTTACCTAAGTTCTTATCAAAAATATTAACCATCTGTGTAATTAATTGTTTAATTTATTACAATCCAGCCCATACGCTCTAATATACTAATGTAACTCAAATGATATATAATTTTAACTTTATTTTCATACAAAAATAAGTAATAATAAAATAATTAAAATGAGTAATAAAATGAAATAACAATAATATTAATACAAAATAATTAAAAATAGAATAAATAAGATAGGATCCTTTATAATTTTTCTATTTCCGTTTTAGATAGACCTGTGCTTTTAGTTATTTGTTCCACAGGTAAATCCATGTTTTTAAGGTTGATAGCTACCTCTATGATTCCTTTTTTCCTGCCTTTTTTTTCACCTATCTTCAAACCTTTTTCTTTTCCTCTTTTTTCACCTATCTTCAAACCTTTTTCTTCAGCATGGTTTATACTACTTGTCCAGTCTGATTTAGCCATTGCTCTCAAATGGTAATCATGTAACCACTTTTTATCCTTTAAAGCATTACGTGCTATCATATCTACTGTCTCTATTGCTTTATCCATTTTGATCACCTTATCTAATAGTTCTTTACTTGAGTTTTTATCAAAAAATATTAGCCATCTGTGTAATGGGTTGTTTAAGTTTTTATTCTTTATTTTTCTGAACTTTGGTAGTTCTATAAAATATAATTCCAATTTTTCACTTAGTTTATAATATTTTGTTCCATCAAATATATTAAATTTTGTATAGACTTCAGGTAAATCTATTAGCTCAAAATCCACTAAGCTTATTGATATTATTTTAGGTAGCTTTTTATAATCTTGTCCTTCGTTAATAGCTATAGAAAATGCTTTACTCCAGTAATATAAACTTCTATTAAGCATATCTCCTAAATTTAATTGTTGAACTTCCATATTTATTTGTCTGCTACTATTAGCAATGGATCTAAGGTCTAAGATACTGGTTTTATCTTTTATAACCTTTTTTGTTAATTTCCTACCTTCTAATAGCTTTACTTCTTCTACATGTTCTTCCTTATTCTCATTATTTTCACTAAACAATGCATTGACAAATGATTTCCATTGATAGGTACAGTTAGGTTCTGCCATGTATTTTAGGAATAAAAAGTCACTTAATGGATTATACTCTCTACTAAACAATTCAAAACCTCCATTAGTTTTTATAATAGCTATTAATAAAATTATTATAAATAATTAAATTAGTATTAATATATAGCTATTAGTAATAATATAGTTAATAGTAATACTATTTAAATATTACTTATTTTTATTTTAGTAATAACTATTTTTTATGAAAAATAATGAAGAGGCGAATATTTTTAAAAAAAGATGTGAAATATTTTTAAAAATAAAATTATAAAGAATCATTGATTCTTTTTTTAATAATTTCAAGAACTAATGGATCTGCACCTAATGGATCAGTAAATATGATTTCACCATCAAATTCCACCTTTTTAAAGTCATGATCATGATGATGCCCTTTATGTTCATGATTGTCTTTATGATCTTTATAGTCATGGCTACTATGATCATGATTACTATGATTATAGTCATGATCTTCTTCGGCATTAACTAAACCTAATATTTTTGGAATATCTCTTTTTGTATGAACTCCATGAGCTAAAAAGACAGGAATAGCTATTATTTTTTGAATATTAGTGTCTTTAACTAATTCTTCCACTGCTGTTGCTATATCAGGTTTGTGGATTTCCATGTAGCCAACAGCTACTTTGTAATCAGAAATATCCCTATACATATCTGCAAGGGTGTTAATTACTTCACTTCCATATGGAAGTCTACTTCCGTGACTAATAAGTAAAATACCAGTTTCTTTATCATTAGAGGACATTATTAACCCTTCTTTTAATAAGTTCTATAAGAATTGGATCTGCACCAATTGGATCTAAATAAGTTATTTCTCCATTAAAATCTATTTTTTCATTGGAATGAGTGTGATCATGGCTGTGGCTATGCTTCAGACTGTGAGAATTAGTATGATCATTGTCATGAGTGTGGTTGTTCTCCTTATCAATATCTATTAATTTAAGTATTGTTGGAATATCTCTTGTTGTGTGAACCCCTGTAGCTATGAAGACTGGAACAACGATTAAATGTTCAATAACTATTTTAGAAGTTAAATCATTGATAGATTCTGATATTGACGGGTGAGTTAGTTCCATGAATGCAAAAGTAGAGTTATAGTCATTATTTTTAGAGTAAAGGTTAAATAAATCAGTTATAAACTCTTTATTATAATTTAATCTACTCCCATGACTTACAAGTATTATTCCTACTTTAGATTTATCAATAGCTATTTTTGATAATGCAGCATTTATTTTACTTTCAATAATTTCTAAAATAAGTTCATCTGGTCCAAATGGGTCAAGAAGTATGATATTTGCAAAATTAGCAGGTTTTACTTGATTAAGATAATGATTTTCTGGATAAGTTCCATTTGGAGAGCGCGGATCAGTTTCTTTTGGGTTTAACCCTAACATTATTGGAATATCGATATTTGTGTGTATTCCTTTTGCAAGAAATACAGGAATAGCTATTATTTTCTCTACACCATATGAAGAAAGAAGATTAACAGCTTCTGGAATTGATGGTTTGGATACTTTCATGTATCCAATCTCTACATGATAGTTGGTTTGATTTTGAAATTCTTTTTTAATTTCTTCAAACGTATTTTGAGAAGCAGGTAAGCTGCTTCCATGACTTATTAAAACTACACCAATCTTAGAATCATTATTTTCATTTGGTAGTTTTGAATTTGAATCCATAAGAGATTACTCCATCTTCTCCATCTTCTCTGATTTTTCTAAATACCATTTCTACTGGATCTCCAATTTGGATATCCTCTAAGTCACTATCAATTATTTGTGAGGTTATTTTAGCTCCTTCATCAAGTTCGATAATAGCTACAGCATATGGAGATAATTTTTTAAAATCATCCGTTGCTGCATGAACTATGGAAAAACTATGAACTTTCCCTGTTCCCTTAAATTGAATAGTCTCAATATTCCCTTTTCTCCTGCAAACTGGGCAAATTACACGTGGAGGGAAATATACTTTTCCACAAGTTGTACATTTGGAACCAACCAAATTATATCTTTGCTGAATATGGCGCCATGTCCTTACAATATCTGACATTTAAATCCTCCTTAAGTCTAAACTATTTGATTAATTTAAAGATTTTTAAGTAATTTCAATTAAATTTAATTGATTTTGATTGATTTTAATTAATTTTAATTAATATTTTAAATAAATTAATTAATAATAAAAATATAAAAATAAATATTACTTAACAAACATCTTAATCTAAATTATATTTTAATTTTCAATTACATAAACTTATTTGAAAAAATAATTCTAATAATTTCTAATAATTTATCAATACTATCAAATAAACCCAATAATCACAACCATGATATATTGTATTAATAATAAATCATTGCATATTACGAAAAACAGACATTATAATAATTAAATTAAGTAAACCGAAATGTTTTAAATATCATGTCATCAGCATTAAGTTCTGAAAGATCATTTGAACGAAGAATCAAATTATAAATAGAATCTCCTTTTACAAAAGAAACTGAACGACTATAATTACCACTTTTATTCACATAAACATCAATAGCATCCAAACCACTAACACTAGTATCAGAAATATTCAAAACACGATAATCACTGGAATTTTCACGAATAAAAGCATTTTTAAACTCATCTAATGTAATTCCCTCACTATTGACTGTAAATATCAAAAAATCAGTATTATTAACAGCCATGTTAACTAAAGTAGCAATAAAAGAACTATTTGAATCTTCATTTACCTCCCAATCACTAGAATAATTAAAAGAAACACCACTTTTATTAAAAGTTTCAGTATTACTATTATTAGCATTATTAATATTATCAATAGTATTTGAACCAGGACCTTCAGTAAAATAATCAAAAACAACTGTTCCAATTAAGAAAATAATGATAATTCCTGCAATAGCCCATCTAATCTTATTAGTAGCATTCTCAAACTTCTTATCGTCCTCTTCACTACCACCATGGCTATGTCCATAGTCCTTAATATTATTATAAACAAATCCTCCAACAACACTAGCAACAATAATACCAATTAAACTAATAAAAAAATTAGGTTCATAATCAATCCAAATAACATTAACAACAATACTAAACACAATCATTAAACCAACAAAGAACAAAATACCTGCAACAGCACCTAAAACATTCCATTTCATACCAATACACCACATTACTTAGTCCAATTGCCCACTAACGGAATCAAAGACCTAACATCATAATTAATCAACTTAAAAACAGTTAAATAACCAATTACAACATCTTCACAAGAAATATTATCTCGTCCATTCTTCAAGGCACTACAACCAGATAAATGAGAACTAACAAAATAGATCAGCCTTGAAAAATCTCTTGAAAATCCCTTATCATCCTCAACATCAACAATAGAAAAATACTTATAAATTAAGTTATCACATTTTTTTGCTCTTTTATCTTCAAAAGATATATTTTTAAGCTTCTTAAAGGAGATTATCCATAATTAAAATAAAGGTTTATGATTGTTGGATATGGTTTTAGATGTTTTTTAGTTTTTGTTTTAGTTTTTTAGTCTATTTTTTGTGTTTTAGTTTTAAACTTTTTTAATGTGTTT
>NZ_LWMT01000279.1 GCF_001639265.1 Methanobrevibacter filiformis | reverse complement strand
AATTATATTTAGCCTGTAAATACATGATTTTAAACATTAAAGTAACATCATGATGTGGTCTACCTCTGCACTGGTGATTGTACATGGATTCCAGTATTGATCTATATATTTCACAATTCAGCATATTCTTATGTTCTTTCAATTCTAACAACTCTTCATTTTCATTATTCATAGAGTTAAGAAGAAAAAGAGTCTTAAAATGATTCACACTTTCTCCATCATCTAATGCGCGAACCATTCTTTCCAAATCACAACACAAAAGCTCTTTATTAAAAGGACTATTAATATTAAAATTAAGACCTTCCTTCCACAAATCACTAAAATCCCCACGAACAACAGACCTCAAATAATCAAAATCAACACTAAACTTACCACTACTCTCCCAAACATTCAACTTCTTCAACACAAACCTAAAACACTTACGAATACTACTATTAAAACTCATAAAAAAATATATAAACAATCAAACATAAATAAAAATACCAAAGAAAAAAAATAATACATATAAAAAGAAAATTATTAAATACGAATCCTCGATTATATAAAAAATTCTCACCATCCCAAGAATAACCATTATACCACTTTTTAATTAAACCAAAGATAATTTCTGAGGTAACATTGTTATTTTGACTGATTTTATCAATATGTTCTTTAAATACATCACCAATATCATTTTGAGTGTATCCACAGATTTTAACATATTTTGGATTAATTGTAATGTCATCTAAATTATTAAAATCTGAAAATATTGAAGTTTTAGTGAATTTAGTAATACCTGTTACAAAAATAAAATGAATATACTGATCATTTGGTTTTAAAACCTGATAAAAACTTCTTAAAACATCACGATTTCCTTTAGCTATTTCAATATCGTCCAAATGACTACTAATTGCCTTATCATACTCATCTATTAAAATAACGACTTCTTTATTATATTTATCATGGACTTTTTTAATTAACTCAGAAAATTTATCAGTTATTAAATCCACATCCTCTAATTCAATTCCATTATCTCTTCCAGTGTCATTAAGAAATTTATTAAGAGAAATTTCTAATACTTCAGGACTTGTGTGGGATATATTTGCAAAGTCCAGATGGATTACAGGATATTTTTGATTCCAGTCATATTTATCATAAATGTATAAATCCTTAAACAAGTCTTTGTTCCCTTCAAAGAGATTTTTTAAAGTACTAACTAACAAAGACTTCCCAAATCTTCTGGGTCTTGACAAAAAGTATATTTCACCTTCATTAATCAGTTTATGTATATATTTTGTTTTGTCAATGTATGAATAGTTTTTTTCTATTATTTTAGAAAATGTTGCAACCCCAATAGGTAATTTTTTCATTACATAACCCCATTATTAATAATATTAATATTAATTTTAAACTAATAATTATTATAATTTTTATATTTAATAAATTTTCCTCTTCCAATACTTTGACATTTATTAATGAACTTACTCAAAATGGTTTCATTAATTTCATTAAGGAGTATATTCATTAGTTGAATTATTCCAGTTAGATTATTTCTAGAAAATATTGTTAAGTCATTTTCACACAGTTCTTTAACTCCAAAAACTAAATGTCCGAATAAATGTCCGAATAATGTCTAAAATGTTCGTGTTAATATTTAATCAATTTGAGATTCTTTTCCTATTTTTGATAGTTAAAATTAAAGGATTAATAAATAAAGTTTATAAATCTCTTTTTATATTTTAATCTTTAATTTTATCTAGCAAACAATAAATTTAAAGTTATACAACAATTAAAAAATTTAACTCCGAAAACCAAAATGTCCGAATAAATGTCCGAATTATTTCAAAATATCATAAAAATAATTAAGTTTATACTTTCTTCCTTTTGTATTTCCAGTAGATAGGAAAATATTATCTTTAACTAATTTTTCTAAATCTCTTCTAAGAGTCCTATATTCAACTTCAGGAGCTATTTTAGAATAGTCCTCCATTGTCATTACTCTATTTTTATAGACATAATTGAGTGCTTTTATTTGTCTATCATTAAGACCTTTAATTTCAAGATTTGTTTTAAGAAAATTTCTACACATGAAAATTGAGAATCCTCCATATTCTTCCTTAAATTCTGGATCAGTCATCCCTTCTTCTTTTAAGCTCATTATAATTCTTTTAATCCCCGTACCTAATTCTTCAATAAATCCTGCACGGTATAAAATACGGATAATAAGTTGATTTCTTGGGATTGAAGCATGTGGCTTTTTAAGTTGATCAATTGTAATGCCCTCTGGCAATCCGCCAATATTAAAAATATGAATGTAATTATTGAAAATTTTTACTTGAGTTGCCACATTATTCTTAAAATAATCTCTATGAGCGATAGCATTAATAAGAGCTTCTCTTATAGCTACAATAGGATAATCCCATATATCCTTTCTATTAAAACTATCTTGATCAAATTCATACTTAACTTTAATATTATTTTTGATTTCTTTTTCAGCTTCTTCAATTTGATTAAAGAGATTACCTTCAATGAATTTGTCCCCAATAATGGTAATTTCATCTTCAAATCTTGCAATTCTTATTATTGCATTAGGAAAATGTTTCTGAGGATTCTTACCAAACAACATTATAGCTGCATTTGTAAGTTTATTATCTTTATAAAGACCTAATTGTTCAAGTTTACTTGTTAATATATCGTTTTCACTGATTTGATTTAATCTTCCATTGTTGATGCCTCTATTAATGAACTTGTTCAAAGTGGTTTCATCAATTTCATTAAGACCACACTCATTAGTTAAAGTATCCCAGTTAGACCATTTCTGGAAAAATGTTATTAATTCATTTTCAGGCATTTCCCGTGTAGTACTTCCTATTCTCATATAATATTTTCCATTATATGATATTGGACGAAAACTTTTTTCAACTTGGATTAATAGAATTTTTTTCTTATCAATTTTAATAAGATCAATGTGAGGATTTATTTCAATTTTAGTTACAATTTTATTGGTTATATCTCTTACATTTTTTTCTGAACTATCTATACCTATAATTTCTTTATCATCAGAAATACCATAAAGCAAAATACCTCCTTCAGTATTTGCAAAAGATGAAATAGTTTTATAAGCTCCTTCACTCATGTGTTCTTTAAATTCAATTTTAGTGTTTTCACCTTCATCTAAAATATCATGTATGTCCATTATATAATCCACTCCAAAATACAACGATTTTCTATTTATTTTATCAAAAACAATGAAAAACTATTTTATCATACCCTACTTTCTCATCATGTTTTACTTTATATATAATCATTTCCATATATTTTTGAGAATGTTGAAACAATTACAGGCAATTTTCATTTAATCCATTCATTAATTTTTTTGTAAACCCTTTTTATTAAACCTTTTAATGATATATATTATGTTATATAAATTATAAATAGTTTGTGTTAATTTAAGAAAAATATGGAATTAAACTGTATTTAAATCTAATAAGAGTTATTAAACTCATTTTTGCAATATAGGGGAACATGTGTTTGGTAATGAATTATATCACAATTCTTTTTTTATTATATTCCTTTTTATAATTAATAGTTGCCAATTAGATAATTGTAATGTCAATAGTGTTACAATCCTTGTTTTAATGATTCAAATGTGCAATAAACTAGTTAATCTCTTTTCTAAGATATATTAATAATATTAATAATAATAGTTATAAGTATTACCAATTACTTTTGTTTTCATGAATGCTTTGATAATTAAGAGCATGTACGAGTATGTACTGGTTTTGTATTATTATTTGTAGTACTATTGTTATTACTTATAATAAATATTATAAATCTCCCACTTCCTTTAAGATATTTACTATTACCTACATTACCTACAAAGACCATAGTTAAATCATAAAGTCCTCTGTTCAATATGTTAATCTTCTGTTTTGTTATATGATCATTTATATATGCCCATTTCTTTATATAATTATCATGATTCTTTTTTGTGATTCTTTGAATAATAAATACAACAGTCATTTTTTCCCGATATTTAATTTAAGATTCTATTTCATCTTTATTCTTATTTACTAATCCCATTCCTCTTTTTTATTGTTCTTTTCAAGTTTATTACTCATTTCACTTACTATAAATCTTCTAATCGTAACAAATTATCATTCATAGCCATTAAATATCATTTATATGGACTAACATACCTCCTAAATTAACCATCATCACCCATATTCACTAAATTATCACCTAGTCACTACATTACTATTCATAGTCGCTAAATCATTACCTAAATCATTACCTATAGCCACTATTTCATTGGTTATTAAAGATAGTATAATTACTTTCCCAAATTCATGATTAAATCTAATTTCACTTGATATTAATATAATGATTTGATATATACCATTATCAATTTGAAACCTTTTTTAATAGATTAACTTGTGCAATAAGTTTAAATGAACTTTTAATGATTCATTAGTAATTTAAGTAATAAATTGCAATCCTTGTTTTAATAGATTCTTTGTGCAATCTATTACTTTTGCATAGATTTATATTAATTTTATAGAAAGAAAAAACATGATTGAAAATGACAGACTAATACAGCGAATAATAATAAGAAAAAACTTATCAAAACACAGAGTAAAAAGTTACAAGACAATAATAAAAGAAATACATGAAATAACAAACAAAACAATTACAAAATTAATAAATGAAGCAAAAGAAGAACAAAAACCAAAAATAGAAAATACTCAAATAGTAATAAGAGATATAAATGACAGACAAATAACACAAATATATTACAAATATTACAAATATCTAAAGTCAAAAAACAAACCATCCTCAATAGATCAAAAACTAAAAACATTTAGATCATTCTTTAATGAATACGATGTAGAACTACCAAAAAATATTAGAATAAATATCCCACAAAAATTAATAAGAAATGGAGACATACCAGATATTGAAGACATTAAAAAAGCAGTTATACATTCTAAATTAAGAAATAAAAGCATATTAATGTTAATGGCTACTTCAGGTATGCGAAGTGGAGACATAAGAAATTTAAAAGTAGTTGATTTTATCAATGCTACAATCAAATATCATGAATATAAAGATATAAATGAGGCTATAAAAGTATTAAGTAAAATAAAAGAAGTTATACCATGTTGGGAATTTATACCGCAAAAAACAAGGAAACAAGGAAATATTTGCATTACTTTTAACACTCCTGAAACAACAAAATCCATTTTAGACTATTTAAAAGAAAGAAAACATTTGAAAAATGAAGATTACTTATTCACAAGTACTAAAACAAAAAATAAAGAGAAAAAGATTAGAAATACAACATTAAGTGCCATATTTAGAGATTTAAATAATAATTATTTTAGTGGTAAAAGTACTGAGAGTAAAAGCTTTTTTCATGCACATGCACTTAGAAAATTTTTTTCAACAACATTTAGGACCCATTGTCATGACACGATTCATCAAAAAATAGTAATGGGGCATAGTTTAGAGTCTAAGATACTTGAAAGTTATCAGATGATTAATAAAGAAGATTTATTAAAAGATTATAAGAAAATTATTCTTTATTTAACCATTAATGAAAATCTTAATAATGATAAGAATTTTATTAGTATTGAACAAGAGAATATTTTATTGAAAATGAAGCTAGAATCTACTCATAAACAACTGAATAATCTTATTAGAGAAGTTAAAATGTTAAAGAGTTTGATCTGGGTCGAATAATAATATTTGAATAATTATTATTATATTCTCCATATTATTTCTAATTAACTCATTGAAAGTTTAATATTTATATACTCTTCATCTTTTATCTAAATTTAACAATCTAATTATACATTGATCAGACCCATAATTAATTTCATAAATAACCCTATATTTTCATATATTTTCCATTTTCTTTTTTTCCTAGCTCCTTAAAATAGAGGTTAAATCCCTTTATGCAATTATGAATAAAAAAGAAGCAATAACAAAAATGGTAGAGTCGAAATCCTTGTTTTAATAGATTCCTTTGTGCAATATAGCTGCAAATATTTTACGGTCACAGTTCCAGAAGTCGAAATCCTTGTTTTAATAGATTCCTTTGTGCAATATGGTTTTGGAAGAAATGGAATAAATGCTTACCAAAGTCGAAATCCTTGTTTTAATAGATTCCTTTGTGCAATACTAATATTGTTGCAGGAGTCACTCCAGGTAAAGGTGGGTCGAAATCCTTGTTTTAATAGATTCCTTTGTGCAATAGGAAAAAATTTTCCTTAAAAGTGTGTAAAAAAAGGCACAAAAGTTTGCGTTAATAGGTCATCATGTGCAAAAGTAAAAATAAGACAACCTTATATATAGTATTGCACTAATGATATAAATAGTTTTCTATTAATAGAATATAAAATAAATTGTTATTTAATTGAAAATAGCTATTAACTATTAGAAAAAGTTGAATTATTTAGCAATTATTTATTTAATCAATGAAAGGGTGAAAAATATAAAAATAAATTTTTAATAAATCATTATTTTAAAGTATTACTCTCAAAAAATAGAGGAAGTTTGCACAAAATAGCTATTTTAAAAAATAGTTCTATGCTTAGTAAATATGAAAAATAACTATCATAAAACATCAATATTATCAAGATTCATATTAGTTCTACTATTGAAAATTAAAAGGGAAAAAACAAAAGTATTGAATAAAAAACCTGTTCTATTAACATAAATTTATTTGAGGAAAATATAATTAATCAAATTATGTTAAAAGATTGCCTCTTTTTTATCTAACTTCCAACAAACATTTCACAATTCTCGGGTGTGTCATAATGTTGCCTCCTGAAAAGATTTAATATTACATTTTACTATAAAATACATACCAATTATTAGCACATTTTAATACAGTATTCAGATTTTAAACATTGATAATGAGATTATACCAAAATATGGCTCTTAAATTAATTTTTTAACATTTCAATGTAGATTAGGCAGGATTTTGAATCATAGCATAATAATAAAGTAGTATGAATTTCATGATATATTTGCAATACAATTTTTCTCAAGAGGTAAAAATCCGACACATTCAATTGTTACAATAAAGATTGTCAGTTAATATCCTATTGTATAAAATTTTTATACAATTAACAAAATATTGCATAATTGTGTAAATAATATATGATTGTTCTCATTAACTATTGAATAAATCTTTAATCAATGTTTAAATATTTAAATAGCTATTATTACCACCTTAAAGAGAATCCTGTGTATTCTTCCTTTCCCTCTAAGAATTTATTTATTAATCTTGCTTGGTGAAGTATTATATCTGAATATTTCATGTTTTTTCCATTAAATTGAATTTTACTTGAAAGTTTAGATAATATAGATGAAACTAAAAGCCGCCTTGTACTATCTGATATTAATACTAAATTTCCATCAAGTTTGAAACCATCCACTTGCACTTGTTTCTTATTTAATAATGAGAGTACTGTTTTATCCACTATTTGTTGTCTGAATTCTTCCATAATATCAAAAACAAGACTTGTTCTTCCTTTTCTATCACTGTGAAGAAATCCACAATATGGATCAAGTCCTGCTAAATGTATGTTTCTCCAAACTTCACCTTGAATAATTGCATAACCATAATTTAACATTGCATTAACTGGATCTTGAGCATATCTTCCAGATCTTGAATAAAATTGGAAACTTGGATCAATCACTTCTTTAAATCCTTTCCAATATTCAATAGCCGCTTGACCTTCAATACCAAATATTTGACCTCTTATTTTATCTACTGGTTTATCTGGAACCTTATCAGTTCTCTTAGATTGTTCTTTTAGTTTGTCTTTTTGAATAATCAGTTCTTTATTGTTTTTTCTTGATTTAGCAAGTGTTCCTAAAATAGCCTTCTGATTTTCTATTTTTGCTTTAATAAATCTTTTAGCCAATATTCCACTTCTTTTATCTGAAAGTGAGAAATACTGTTCTTTTTTATAGTTAACATTCTTCTTGTCAGGTGGTGAAAGCCTATAATCTAATGTTCCTTTCCAATCAATAGCTACACAATCAACATCTTTTTCTGCAAGAAGTCTAAGTGCATCAAATGTTATTGATCCTTTTCCCATAATTACAATTTGTGTCAAGTCTTCTGCTAAAAAGAAATCTATCTCTTTTCCTTTTTCTTTAATCACTATTTGATTATCTCTTTTAGCTATAGATTTTCCAAATCCTTCAATTGCGATTCTCATAATTTGTGCCCCAAATAATTTATTTTAAATAGCTAATGCAAAATTATGAAAACTCCACTTTAATTATAATAGCTTAAATTCAATTTTACGAGGTAGGGAAATATCACTATCACTACATATATCAATTGAATCTGCACATTTGTCACATATTGGAATCATTATTATACTATCATTTTCTGAAGATATGTAAGTTTCAATGTCATCAAAAAAAGATAATCTCGCATCAAACTCCATAAATCCAGTGAAAACTGATTTTTGAATTCTATGAAGCCCAAAATGATGCAATCTTTTAATTAATGCTGTTCTACTTTTATTTTCAGAAATATCATAAACAACAAAAACTAACATGATATCCCAATAATAATATATATTGTAAGTATAATATAAAATTATGTATTTTATATAATTAAAGTATTATAAATTTAAAACTAAATAAAATAAAAATAGTGTTTAATTATATAAATATAAAATATCTTATTAAATTAACATTATTAATATTTAATTATATTTGAGGGTTTTGATTAAAAAAAGAAAAATATAGATTAATTAATTAGTGAAATTAAGGAGCATAAAGTTATAGTTTAAACACAAGTAAAAAAAAAAGGTTTGAAATGAAAATATTTTTAAGATAAATTTTGTCATCTATCATTGATGACATCAATAATTAAAATTTTTAAATTATAAATTCAAAAATATTTTGTCATCTATCATTGATGACACTAATGTTTTAAGTTTATTTATAATTAATTTATAAATATCTTGTCATCTATCATTGATGACAAGTGATAAAGATAGATAAACTATAAATTTATTCATGATTTAGTTTTTCGATTTTACATTTTACTTCAGTTACAGTGTCTTTTTTATTAATTTTAGTGTCTTTAAATGCTATTGCAAGTAAAATTACATTATATTTCTTGTTTTTATAAAGTCTATAATATTGTTTTGTGTGTATTTGATTTAAAGCACTATCAACTAATGTATCAATTGATTTTTTCTGGTCTTGTGTGTATTTAACTTCTGTAATAACTATTTGTTTTTTATCCCTAAATATTGCATCAATTCTACCTTGATTAATTGGCACTTCACTTCTAATTTTAAAGCCCATGTTTTTTAGTAATAGTAAAAATATTGTTTGTTTAACTTTCCATCTATCATTCCTTGTTGTTATGTTAAGATAATATGGAATTTCACCAAGCTGAATTTCTAAATAATTAGTTAAACTTTCACAATCCCCATTTTTAATATCTTCCCATAATTCATCTTGAAAGTCTAGAATATCCTCTTCAACTTCACTTAAATAGAAATTTATCAAATTATCCTTGTATGCTTGTTTAACTTCAAAATTAGGTATCTTAAGCGAATATTCTGTTTCATTCTGTTCATTTTTAAATTTATTGTCAATTGTCAAATAGCCTCCCTGAAAAAGCAAAGGAAGATCCCCAATATCATCAGGATCTATTTCATTTAAATCTTTTTTATTTATAATCATATCATCAAAATCTATAGTTTCTTCCCTATTTTTTAATATATCGACCAAAAAATGAGGTGTTCCTGTGCCAAACCAATAATGAGAAAATTCCCCCGATTTAAGTGCAGATAAAGTAGAATAGGGATTAAAAACATTATGTTCTCCATCAAAACTATAACCATCATACCAATGATTAATCTCATTTAAAGCAGCGTTATAATCCATATTTTCCCCATCAGCTAAGAATTGAATATAATGTGAACAATAGTCTGTTAGCTCCTCATGGGTGATGCCACATATAGTAGAATATTTATTAGATAATGAAATGTCTGTTGGATTGTTTAACTTAGAAAAAATAGAAGTGTGGGTAAATTTGCTAATACCAGTTATAAATACAAATCTAAGATATTCATCTTTGTTTTTCAAAGCTCTGTAAAAACTCTCAATAACTTCACGATTAGCATCAGCTAACTCTTCATTATTTATATTATCCAAAATAGGAGCATCATACTCGTCAATTAAGACAACAACTTTTTCTCCTGTGCTATTATATAGTTCCATTATCAAATTTGAGAATTTTTTCCTTACAGAGATTTTATCGTCAAGGATTATATTATATGATTTTGCAACAGTTTCAATAGTGTTTTCTAAATCTAGTTTTAACTCTTCAGTTGAACTATTTTCTAAATCACTCATGTCTAAATGTATTACACTGTACTGTTCATCCCAATCCCATTTATCATAAATATAAAGCCCTTTAAAGAACTCTTTATTTCCTAAAAAAAGACTTTTTAAAGTGCTAACAAGTAGTGATTTACCAAATCTTCGAGGTCTTGATAAGAAAACTATCTTCTCATTATTTAACAAATTATAGATTTCTTTTGTTTTATCTACATAAAGAAAATCATTTTCTCTTAAAAATTTAAAGGTTTGTGTACCTAAACAAATCTTTTTAAAATGTTTATGCTTTAAAGACCTAAAATATTTTCCATTCTCTCCTTCTTTCATGATAAAACCCTTAATTTCTTCTTAATTTGTTGAAATATACTACTTTATTTTAAGCTACTAATTTTTATTTCTGATGCAATGATAATGTAAAAGTGATGATAATATCATTAGTTAACAATTTACAAAAGAAATAGTTAGAATATTATAAAGCAAATTAATAAAATATTATATATTCTTAATAATATATAAATTTATTTACTATAATTTATTTAAATATTATTTTTTACACAATAAAATAAGTATAAAGATGTATTATAGAATTATAATAAAAATAATAGATTTATTAATAGTATGAAGTGAAAAGGATAACACTCCTCAGGTAATGCTTAATTAATTTAACAATACTATACATTAACATATATTATCTAGATTTTTAATTCTCATAAAAAATCTTCAATCTCAGTTATTGGGATTTCTATAGCTTTATAGTATGATACCTATTTTTTGACAATATATTCATCTATCCAATTTTCGACAAAAGATATTTCATCAACTAATTCGTAGTATAATTTAACCACTTCCTTTTTTAGGTATTCAATATCTGGAATGGGGTTTCTATGTAGTATATTTTTCATAGTTCTCCATAGT
>NZ_LWMT01000278.1 GCF_001639265.1 Methanobrevibacter filiformis | reverse complement strand
GACACACAAGACTAACAATATCAAGAATAAAAAACATGCTAAAAGAAAAATAAGAATATAAACAAAAAACATCACAACATTACACACTACATATCTAACATGAAAAATCCTTAACTTAACAGCTGTGGGTATTTCACCTATTTTCCCATCATTTTAAACAAAAAATTAATATTTATACATTGAATTGAGAAATAAAATTTTCTCAATTCTCACCATAATATGTTTAGTCTGATTAAATGACATATAAGGAGATTTTGCAAAATTTTCTATTTTGCGAAATCAGTGTATTTAAATGTTATAATTGAGAAACTAATTTCATACATTATTTACATAAATCATACTAAAATTATTGACTATTTTTTAATTCTAAGTAAAATTATCAAACATATTATTTACATAAAATAGCTAAGCAGTACAGTACATAATTAGTTCCCACATTTACACTATTTTTTAAAATAAAAACAATTTTCCTATTTACAATATCTAATTTAAGAAATTGAATTTAAATAGGCAAAACAAGTTCTTTTTCTCTTAAGTTCCTTCCTGCCAATCAGCTAAGTAGACTTTTTGGCGATCACTTAGGTCATCTATTTCAATGCCCATTGCTTTTAATTTTAATCCAGCTATTTCATAATCAAGTTCATCTGGAGATTTAATAACATCTACTTCAAGATCATTTTCAATTATATATTTAGCGGATAATGCTTGAGCTGCAAAACTTAAATCCATTATTTCTGCAGGATGTCCTTGTCCTCTTGCTGCTGCTAAGTTCACAAGACGTCCATCAGCAAGTAAATATATTTTTCTTCCATCTTTCATGACAAATTCTTCAATACTTTCTCTTACTTCACTTACAGATGTTGATTGACTTTCAAGATCAGGTCTATTGATTTCTACATTGAAATGTCCAGAATTAGCTAACATACAGCCATCTTTCATGTTTTTAAAGTCATCTCCACTTATAACATTGATATTTCCTGTTACAGTTATAATTAAATCCGCATGTTTTACAGCTTCACTAATTTTCATTACTCTGTAACCATCCATTCGTGCCTCAAGTGCTCTTATTGGATCGACTTCTGTTACTATGACATTTGCTCCAAGCCCATCAGCTCGTGATGCAACACCTCGACCACACCATCCATAACCTGCAACTACAACATTTTTTCCAGCTATTAACATGTTAGTTGTTCCCATTATAGCATCGAATGTTGATTGTCCAGTTCCATACCTATTATCAAAGAGATATTTAGTGTATGCATCATTAACAGCTATTAATGGAATCTTTAAAGCACCATCATTATGCATAGCTTGTAACCTATGAACACCAGTAGTTGTTTCTTCACATGCACCTTGAATTTTACTTAAAAGTTCTTTTCTTTCTTGATGAAGAACTAAAATCATGTCTGCTCCATCATCAATAATGACATCTGGTTTATGATCAAGAACTTGATTTATTGTCTTGTAATACTCTTCTTCTGTTTCTTCTCTCCAACCATACATGTTAAGACCAAGTGCTGCTCCACCTGCTGTTGCATCATCATGAGTAGATAATGGATTACAACCAGTCATAGCCACTTCAGCTCCACCTGCTTGTAGTGTTAAACCTAAATTTATAGTCTTAGGCTCTAAATGAAGACATGATCCTATAGTAATACCTTCAAATGGTTTTTCTTCTTCGAATTGCTTTTTAATATGTTCAAGAACAGGCATATGTTTTTGAACCCAATTAATTTTTCTTATTCCTTCGTCAGCAAGTGACATATCCTTAACATTACTCATAACAATCACAGATAACATAAAATTTAGTAATACATATTAATATTAATTTATACAAAGTATACTCAAATTATAATCAATAATAAACTATTTAATATCTATTATTCATACAAATTTTTTAATTAAGTGATATAAGTCTTAATCAAAAATATACTAGTGCTATGTATGTAATTAATAGTTAATAAAATTTTAAATAATATGAATTATTTTATTATCAAATATTAAATTAATGTTAAAATTGTGTAATTTAATTGTAAAATTAATATTAAGTTATAATTAATACTATTAAATATGTTATTATATTCTTAAATATAAACAACATTCATATAGCTATTATTTACCAACATATTAATTTAAATCATGTTAATATTCATATAGCTATTATTTACCAACATATTAATTTAAATCATGTTAATATTCATATAAATTATATAAATTATAATAATTAAGATGTACATCAATAGAAAACTTTAAATGATATGAAAACATGAAATTAAATAGTGTGCCGGGGTGGCTCAGTTGGTTAGAGCGCACGGCTCATAGGGTATTTAGTTTAGCTCTAACTGGTTCCTGGGATACCGTGAGGTCGCGGGTTCGAATCCCGCCCCCGGCATATTATGTATCCCAGGAAAAACCCATTATTAATTCTTATTCTAATTATTTATTAGTTCTAATTGATTTTATATTTACAATATATTCATTACATATACTAAATTTTGCTAATTTTAAAAATCTATAAACTTTAAATTTATACTTACTAATTTCTAAATTATATCTAATTCAATTATTTCAACTAAATATAAGTACTAAATATAAGTATTTCTAAAATATAATTAATATTCTAATATTAATTTAAATTATTTAAATTTAAGTTGATTATATTAAAGTTGATTATATTTAACTTGATTATTTAAACTCATTTTAATTATTATAAACCTAAAAGTTATTAATAGCTATTTAAATTAAACTTAAAATTAATATAATAAATTTATATCAATATTATCTAATTAATTAACTAATATTAATAACAAACTTAAACTAATTATTATGAATATTATGAATATTATTAAATAATTAATATAACATTATAATAATAGAAATATTATTAGGAATATATTAAATATAACCAACTAATTAATAGAAGAGTAGTTACAATGATTTACAGAGAACTTGGAAATACTGGAGAAAAAGTATCTATTTTAGGGTTTGGAGCAATGAGATTTCCAACCATAGGTGGAAAACCTGATCAGATTGAAGAAGTAGAATCAAATAAAATGTTAGAGTATGCTATTGAAAATGGAGTTAATTATATTGATACTGGTTTTCCATATCATAGTGCTACAACAACTGAGCCTGGTCAAAGTGAGCCATTTATAGGGGAATTTTTAAATAGAGGATACAGAGAAAAAGTATTACTTGCAACTAAACTACCAAGTTGGATTATTGAAAAAAAAGAAGATATGGAATATTATCTTGACCTTCAACTTAAACAGTTAGGTGTGGATCAAATAGATTTCTACTTAATCCACACTATTATCCAAGACTACTGGAACCTTTTCAAAGAATTAGATCTTGCTGAATTTTTAGATAATATAAAAAGTGATGGGAGAGTTAAATATGTTGGATTCTCATTTCACGATGAATTCGATCTACTTCTTGAGGTAATGGACCATTATGAATGGGACGTTGCTCAAACCCAAATGAACTATCTTGATGAGAATTATCAAAGTGGTCTCGAAGGTTTAAAATATATTGGATCCCAGAACGTAGGTAATATTGTTATGGAACCTCTTAGAGGAGGAAACATTGTAGAAAACATTCCAGCAGATATTATGAATATTTGGGACAAATCTCCAATAAAGAGGACTCCATTAGAATGGGCTTTCCAATATCTCTATGATATGGAATATGTCGATGTGGTATTAAGTGGTATGAGTTCACTTGAACAAGTTAAAGAAAATATAGCTATTGCGAATACAGGATATCCCAATACTTTAAGTGATGAGGAAAAAGGAATAATAAAAGAAGTTGCACTTGCATATAAAAAGAAAAAAGCCAATGGATGTACTCAATGTGGCTATTGTATGCCATGTCCTGAAAAGGTAGATATTCCAAATTGTTTTAAAGAATATAATATAGCTATGATGTTAGATAACCCTGAAGCAAGTGCTATGCAATATTTTTCATTAATAAAAGAGGAAAGTTTAGCATCTAACTGTATAAACTGTGGAAAATGCACCCCACATTGCACACAAATGATAAACATTCCTGAAGAACTTGAAAAAGTTAAAAATCTATTTGAGTCTTAATTTAGCCATTGCAAATTTAAATTAGATTTTAAATTAAGCTAAATCTTAAAATAGCTACTTTTATTAAATTTTATTTATAATCCTACTTTGCATTTAAAAAGATTTATATACCATTAGTTGGAAACATACTTCCGATGAAGAATTATTTCTTTGAATTTTATTAAATAGTGATAAATATTAATGAATTTAAATTTTAAAAAATTAATTATTATAAAAAAATAATATATTTTATCATATTAAAATTTTTAAAATTATTATACTTAAATCATTGATTAATATGGAATAAATCATGCAAATTTTAATAAAATATCTTAGATTAATTAATAGTTTATTTGATATATAAATTATTTTAGAATCAATAAAATAGTACTATGGAGATAGATTCCATGACAGATGTTGTAGGAAATGTAATAAAAGAAATTGAAGAAAAAAATATAAAATTTATAAGATTGCAATTTGTAGATATTCACGGTACTCCAAAAAACATAGCAGTGTCACTTGGAAAACCTGAGGACATCGAAGATTTATTTGCAGATGGAATGCTATTTGATGGATCATCAGTAGAGGGATTTGTAGAAATTCATGAAAGTGATCTCATATTAAAACCAGATCCAGAAACTTTTTCCCCACTACCATGGAGACCAGAAGAATCTGGTGCAGGTAGATTAATTTGTGACATATACACACCAGAAGGAGAACCATTTGCAGGAGATCCAAGAAGTATCTTGAAAAAATCCTTAAAAAAACTTGATGAAAAAGGGTACAGTTACAATATAGGTCCAGAACCAGAATTCTTTATTATTGACCAAGATGACGATGGAAATTACTATCCAATTGACAATGGAGGATACTTTGATGTTGAACCAGTAGATCAAGGAACCGACTTTAGAAGACAGTTAGTTATGGATCTTGAAAAATTAGGATTTGAACTTGAAGGAAGTCATCACGAAGTAGCTCCAGGTCAGAATGAATTAGCATTTAAGTTTGACCAAGCATTAAAAACAGCAGATGCTGTAATAACATTCAAACAAGCTATTAAAGCCATAGTAGATAATATTGGCTATCAAGTAACATTTATGCCTAAACCATTCTTCGGAGAAAATGGTAGTGGAATGCACTGTCACCAAAGCTTATTTAAAGGAAGCGAAAACCTCTTCTCTGATCCTAACAGTGAAAATGGATTATCTCAAGAAGCAATGTACTTTATGGGAGGAATATTAAAACATTCCGCAGCATTATCTGCAATTGTAGCACCTACTGTAAACTCCTACAAAAGACTTGTTCCAGGATACGAAGCTCCAGTATACAAAGCATATGGTTTAAAAAACAGATCTGCATTAATTAGAATTCCTGCAGCACGTGGAAAAGGAACCAGAATAGAATACAGATGTCCTGATCCATCATGTAATCCATACTTAGCATTTGCAGCTATGCTTGAAGCTGGTTTAGACGGACTTGAAAATAAAATTGACCCTGGTGAACCTACTGAAGTTAACATTTATAAATTAACTGAAGAAGACCTTAAAAAGCGTGAAATTGGTTTAATCCCCTCTAGCCTTTGGGAAGCATACCATGCACTTGAAGAAGATCCTGTTATTAAAGGAGCATTAGGTGATCACATCAGCGAGCAATTCTTAAAACTCAAAAAAGCTGAATGGGACGAATACAGAATCCAAGTATTTGGATATGAACAAAGGAAATATATAGGAATTTAATTTATATATAGGAATTTAATTAAGTAATATATTAAATTAAAAGATTAATTTTAATATTAATCCTTTTAATTTTCATTTTAAATATCTAACTAGATATAAATTAAGTAAATATAAATTAATTAAGTATTAAATAATAGTTATTAAATATGATAAATATTATTTAATGGTTATTTAATGCTATATAGATTACTAATTAATGATCCCTAAAATAGTTAAATAGTTACTTAATAATATAATAGTTATTAGATTATAAAATATGATTTTTAAAACAAATGAATCTTAAATGTAAGAGGATAATTAATTAGGTAATAGCTTAAGATTAGATCATAGGTAATTTTATGACAGAATCAGAACACAAAATGATAGAAATCCTTAGAATATTAGAAGAACATGATAAAATAATAGGTTCTAAAATCATTGCAGATGAGTTAAATAAAAAAGGATTTGACTTAGGAGAACGTGCTGTTAGATACCATATGAAAATCTTAGATGAAAAAGGTTTAACTGAACGTGTGGGATATTCTGGAAGAAAAATCACGGCATTGGGTAAAAAAGAATTAGACAAAGCATTAGTTTATGATCAAGTTGATTTCATCTTTTCAAAATTTGAAGAAATGATATATCAAACAGATTTTGATTATAAAACACAAAAAGGAAATGTAATAGTTAATTCATCAGAACTCCAAGTGGAAAAAGGAGCATTGGATGTAATAAAAGAAGCTTTCGAAGCAGGACTTGCTGTTAGTCCACTTGTAGATATGAAACAAGAGAAGATTGATGGAAAAGATATTTTAACAATGAAAACCATATGTGGAACAACCATAGACGGAATGTTTCTAAAAGAAGGAATACCATCACTTCCAAAGTACGGTGGACTCTTAGAAGTGAAAAATTATCATCCGATAAAATTTAAAGAACTGATTTCATATAAACAAACATCCATCACTCCAATTGAAGCATTTATCTCCGATAATATGACTTCAGTACTAAAAATAGCAAGAACTGGAAATGGAATGTTACCAGCTAACCTTAGAATTGTTCCAAAAGTTGGTAAACCTCAAACACTAAAAATACTTGAGAATTTGAAAAAATCCAAGATTGGTGGAACAATAGCTGTTGGTAAAAGTGGAGAAGAAGTTTTAGGAGTTCCTGTTCCTGAAGATATGTTTGGAATAGCTATTATTGGTGGAATAGCTCCATTATGTGCAGCAAAAGAATCAGGACATGAGGTTGAAATTAAATTAGGTGAGGAAATAATCCCTCTGAATCAACTAAAACCAATAGTTAAATCAAAAGAAACAATAAAGCCAGATCCACAAAATAAGAGTCACCCGAAAACAAAATTCGTCCTTACAAAAGCATGGAATTTAATGCAAAAAGTAAACTTTAATATTGAAACCCAAAGAGGAGATTTGATTACAAATATTTCATACCTTAAAAAAGAAGACATTCCAGAAGCTATTGAAATAATGGGGCAAGTATATAATGATTTAGATATTAATACAAGCCCATATTACAGGATAATTGAAACAAATGATAAAAACAAAATAGGAATAGAAACTATCTGTAGTCTATCAGTAGATGGAATACTTATAAATAATGGAATAATGTCCACTCCAAAATACGGAGGATTACTAGAATTAAAACCAAATCCAGAATTCATAGAACTGATTTCATATAATGGCTCATCAATAGATCCTCATGAAATATTTATATTTAAAAATATGACCTCAGTTTCTAAAGTAGAAACTGGATATAATATAGTTTTAGCATCTTTAAAAGAAGTTCCAAATATTGCAAGAGACAAAACAAAAGAAATACTCTCAAAAATAGAAGAAATACAATTACCAATATACAAAATAGGAAAACCAAGAGAGTTCGTATACAATGCTAAAGTAGATAATTACAACTTTGGAATAATTACTGGAGGAGGATTAAACCCAATAGCTGCAATTAAAGAAAAAGGAATAGATATTAATATAAAAGCTATTGAAGGAATAGCTAAATTATCAGATATGGAAACATTATAATTAGTTTTACAATTAAAATGACCATTATTTTTAATTTAATTACCCCTATATTTTTAATTTATTTTAACTTTTATTGAATAGCTATTGTTCTTAGATATTTAAAATAGCTATTATTAATAAGAACTATTTAAATAATCATGAACAATGATAAATTATATTGAATATTAACTACAATCTATTGTTTATTTTTATTTTAAAGAATTTTAAGAGAATATAATCAACACATTTATATAGTCATACTATGAATTATAATTATACATTATTAATAGTGATCAATTAAATATTAGTTATTTAAAAAGGTGAATTAATGGCAAATAAAAATATTATAGGAATAGGTATTATAATTATAATAGCTGTTGCAATTGTAGGATTATATGCAAGTGGATCCTTAAGTGGAGGAAGCGGTGAAGAAGGCACTGTTTATCTACTTGCAGGAGCAGGGTTTAGTAAAGTTGGTCCTGAGTTAATTAAAGAGTTTAATAAAAAGTACCCAAATATAAAAGTAGAAGTTAAATATGCAGGAAGTGGAGACTTATTTGCAATACTTGAGACTCAGAAAAAAGGGGACGTATTTATGCCTGCAGACTATAAATACATGGAAGATGCTATAAATAATAGCTATATTGAAAATAATACTGTGACAAATATTACCAAAAATGTCCCAGTTATCATAGTAGAAAAAGGAAATCCAAAGGGAATAAAGACCTTAGCAGACCTTAGCAAATCTGGAGTAAAAGTAGGATTAGGTGAAGCAACTGGTCCAGCTATTGGTAAAACACAAGCTAAAATCCTTGAAAAGAATAATTTAACTGATAATGTTACTAAAAATGTAGTGGTTACAAGTACAACAGTTAATCAGCTATTAACTTACATGGTTACAGGACAATTAGATGCAACAATCATTTGGGAAGATATGACCTCTTGGAAAGAAGGAGACGGTAAAATAGATGTTGTTAAAATACCAAAAGAGCAAAATATAATCAGTGATATCCCTACAGGAGTAACAACTTTTGCAGAAGATAAAGATGCTGCAACTAAATTATCTGATTTCTTATCATCAGATGAAGGAAAAACAATATGGAAAAAATGGGGTTTTGAGATATAAATAATCACAATAAACACATTGATTAGTTTTTAAGTTATTATTAAAACTACATTCAATACATATATTGATTTTAATATATGATTTTAAGAAAACTATCCATAAATTATATTACTATTTTTAATTTTTTTCTTTCTAATTTTTAAACTTTTTAATTTAATAAAATAGCTATTAATATATTAATTAATATTATGAAATAAAGTTAGGGAATTTAAATGCGATCTAAATTTGAATTAGGATTCATTATTATAACCATACTCATAACTTCCATGTTCTTTTTAGTTATTGGAAGTATGTTTTTAATCCCAAGTTATGAAGGATTCATAAATGCACTGCTATCAGAAAATATGATTTATGCAATAACTTTAACTATCTACACATCCATAATATCTGCAGCTATTGTAATGATATTTGCTATCCCAACAGCATATGCACTAAATAGGTATAATTTCCCACTTAAATCACTGTTCAAAGTTGTTCTTGACCTTCCAATAGCACTTCCAGAAATAGTTGTAGGTATAGCTCTCTTAATGTTCCTTGGATCTAATGGAATCGGAGAATATCTTGAAAATATAGGAATAGTACTAGTATTTAATAGCTTAGGAATAATAATAGCTCAATTTTTCATAGCATTCCCTTATGCAACAAGAATAATGTACTCTACATTTGCCTATATTGACCCTCGATATGAATTTGTATCAAGAAGCTTAGGTTACAGCGAATCCAGTACTTTCTTTAATATAACCCTTCCACTTGCAAAAGGAGGAATCATTACAACATCAATTATAGCACTAGCTCGATGTATTGGGACTTTTGCATCAGTACTTTTTGTTGGAGGAGGAATACTGATGAAAACAGAAACATTATCAGTTTCAATGTATCTTCACCTTTCAACAGGAGATATTGATTTAGCTATTACAGCAGGAATCCTACTTGTGATAATATCTATAATTACAATTGTGATTATGGAAAAATATGCCGAAAGTACACAAGAAAGTTTTTAAGGAGAAATATGAATGTATTTAGAAGTTACAAACTTATGCGTAGATCTCGGAGAATTTAAATTAGATAATATTAATTTAGCTATTGAAAAAGGAGAATATTTAGTACTAATTGGTCCAACAGGCTCAGGAAAATCCGTTCTACTTGAAACAATCACAGGTTTTTACAGTCCAGAAAGTGGAGAGGTGAAACTCAATGGAAAACTACTAAACAATCTCCCACCTGAAAAACGAAACATAAGTATAGTCTATCAAGACAATATACTATTTCCACATATGAATGTCTATGAAAATATAGCTTATGGGATAAAAAAAGATTTTAATAAAGAGGAAATAGATCAAAAAGTTACAGATATAGCTATTAAACTTAAAATAGATCATTTACTCCATAGAAATATTGCCACATTAAGTGGAGGCGAAGCACAACGAACATCCCTTGCAAGAGCACTTATAGTCAAACCTAAAATAGTTCTAATGGATGAACCTTTCTCAGCATTAGATATTTCAACACAAGCTAAGTTAACAACTTTGATTAAAGAGGTAGCAAGCTCTTATAATACAACATTTTTACATGTAACTCACAACTTTAATGACATCTGGAACTTAGCAACTAAGGTAGGAGTAATGAAAGGAGGTAAAATTCATCAGTGGGGAACCATTGAAGAAGTATTTTCAAGACCAGAAAACAGTTTTGTTGCAGATTTTGTTGGAGTTCAAAATATATTCAAAGGAAAAATAATAGAAATCAATAAAGATGCAGCTGAAATAGAATTAAATAAGAATTTAGTAATAACAAGCTCAGATAAACAGTGTCTTAAAAAAATATATCCTGAAGACAAAACATTTGATGAAATAAACTTTGATTCAAATGTTCTAATAGCTATTAGACCAGAAAGCATAATATTTTCAAATGAAAAATTCCAATCATCTGCAAGAAACCAATTAAAAGGAACAATCAAAGGATTTATAGAATCAGGTCCCAATTACTGGGTTAAAGTAGATGTAAATGGATTTGAATTTATAGGACTACTAACAAAAAGTTCAGCAGAAATTTTAGAACTTAAAAAAGGTAATGAGATATATTTGAGTTTTAAATCATTAAACGTTAATATGATTGATGAGTATCATTCATTTAATAAAGAAATACACTGAACTAATTCTTATCAAAACTTTTATTTCTGATATTTCCATTACATCACTATAGACAAAATCATTATTAAAACTAAAACTTTTATTTCTAGATTGTTGTATAAGTTTTGTATACAATTAAAATAATTATTCAATGTATTTATTTATATCTTTTAAATTTAGTTAGATAGCTATTTTTGAAATCATCTTCGTCACAAAGAACAATTTCATTAAATGGTTCGTGTTTCATCCTATTTAATGATTTTACTGCATCTTTTAAGCTTTGATGTCTGGTGTAAGCATATTTATTTGAAATATTAGGACTTTTAGATAGTGGTTTATTTATATTTGAAACAAAAATAAATTTTAAATTACAATCAACAAAAATATGTTTTTTAAGCCCCTTGATATCATCCAAATGATTTAACTTTAATAAGCAAGGAATTATAGAAAATACAGATTCAAATAGTTTGATTCGCAATATTTCAGTGTATTCTTTTTTCACAATACTTTTCATATTGCTTAAATATTTCTTTTCAATACTATCGAAATGATGATTATTGATAAGATCATCTATAATATAATCATAAGATTTCTTTTTTAAATCTACTTTTTTAAATTCGATTGGCTGTGCAATAATTAATTTTTCAGTTGATGGATGACAGTGAATTTTCTTAGTTGTGGTTAGATTGTAAATTATTTTTTGTAGTTTTTTTTATTTGTTGTCTATGTTTTTCATTGAATATCTATT
>NZ_LWMT01000277.1 GCF_001639265.1 Methanobrevibacter filiformis | reverse complement strand
TGAACACAACATGATAAAAAGATTATTGTACTACTGGAGCCGAGAATTCGTTGTTAATTTAGATTCTGGAGACAAATATCAAGAATTACCTAAAGTAATAGCTATTGGCATATTAGACTTCAGTCTAGTAAGAGTACCAGAATTCCACTCAACATACCACATATGGGAGGACAACAACAAAAACTGCAAACTAACAGATGACCTAGAACTTCACTTCATCGACATGCCCCAATATAGAAAATTAAAAAATAAAGACATTGAAAATAATCCATTACACAGATGGCTGTCATTTTTAAATGAAAAAGAATCAAATGAAACACTAAAAAAGGTGATAAATATGGATAACGGAATCAAAAGTGCAGACAAAAAAATGAAAGACCTTCTAAGAGACAAAGACTCCTTAATACATTATCAAAAAAGAGAATTTGCAATAGCAGAATACAACAACACACTACTACACAGAGAAGAAAAAGGAGAAGAAAAAGGAAGACAAGAAGGAAAAAAAGAAGGAAAAAAAGAAGGAAGAAAAGAAGGAAGAAAAGAAGGAAGAAAAGAAGGAAAACAAGAAAAAGCAATAGAAATAGCTTTTAGATTAAAAAATAAAGGAATGACTTTAGAAGAAATCAGCAAAATCACTGATCTCTCAACAGAACAAATTAAAAAATTATGAAAACTACATCATATCAATTTAATTTTTCATACACTACTAATAGAGTCAAGAATTCGTTGTTAACTCAAACTCTGAATACAATTACCAAAAATTACCTAAAATAGGAGCTATTGATTTTAGACTTCAGTCTACTAAAATTACCAGAATTCCACTCAACATACCACATATGGGAAGACAACAGCAAAAACTGCAAACTAACATAAGATTTAGAAATTCACATCATCGACATGCCCCAATATAGAAAATTAAAAAATAAAGACATTGAAAATAATCCATTACACAGATGGCTGTCATTTTTAAATGAAAAAGAATCAAATGAAACACTAAAAAAGTGATAAATATGGATAACGGAATCAAAAGTACAGACAAAAAAATGAAAGACCTTCTAAGAGACAAAGACTCCTTAATACATTATCAAAAAAGAGAATTTGCAATAGCAGAATACAACAACACACTACTACACAGAGAAGAAAGAGGAGAAGAAAAAGGAAGACGAGAAGGAAAAAAGAAGGAAAAAAAGAGGGAAGACAAGAAAAAGCAAGAGAAGTAGCTTTTAGATTAAAAAATAAAGGAATGAGTTTAGAAGAAATCAGCAAAATCACTGATCTCTCAACAGAACAAATTAAAAAATTATGAAAACTACATCATATCAATTTAATTTTTCATACACTACTAATAGAGTCAAGAATTCATTGTTAACTCAAACTCTCTAATAGGCACTGTAAAATTTATGTGGGATTTTCAAATGAAAAAAGTAATTTCATTCTTAAAATATTAATCCATTTTTCTATTATGTTATTTAGAGTTATTTTATTTGTAAATGTTTTTTCTTGGACCAATATCAATTATACGAATTATACGAGGATTTATTTTCAATTATATCAAATAAAATTCTATAATTGCCTACTCGAATTTTATGGACTTTATTAAAATTACCTTTTAAAATAGAGTATTCATAGGGTTTTTCAACCATTTCTTTTATAGATTTTAAAATTTTTCGAGCAGATTTTTCATCTTTTTTAACAAGTTTTTGTATATATTTCTCTGCCTTTCTTGTAAATTCTAAATCATAATCCAAAGTGTTTCTCAAGGTCATTTATATCAACTCTTATGCCTTTTCCTGCATCGAGTTCATTTTGAAGCTCTTTAACTTCTTTTTCAAGATTACAATCAACAAATTCTAACTCAAGCTCCCCCTTATTATTAATATTCCAATCAGCAATGTTTTTTCCTTTTATTTTATCAATGATTGATTGTTGTAACTGTATTTTTATTGATGTCATTATTTATTCTCCTTAGAATTTATTATTATTCTCTATCTTTCATTATTTATATTTTTCTAAGAGACATTTTAAGGAATTATTAAATATATTTTTTAATAAATTAGATGATTCAATGTGTGTATAAAAATCTTGCCTCCTGGAAAATAAATTATTACTAAAATCATGATTCCTGATAACTTTAAATCATTACAATTTCTGTCAAATATGTTACATTAACTATCTCCTAACTTATTATTATATATTTTAGTTCGCTGCCAGATTTTAAGCTTGTTATTTTCCTTAAAAACAGATTATTGGCTAAAATATACTAATAATTAGTATGCATTTTATAATAAAATATAATACTAACTTTCTCAGGAGGCAAAATTTTTACATAATCGAAAAATGAGAAAATTATTCTCTTTTCTTCCAATAGTGTCATGACTATTTAATTTTAAATGTTTATATATTATTAATTTCACACCATATAGCTGAAATAAAGAAAATTAAAGTTTAATTAAAAAGATAACGAAGTATTTAAAACTATAATATTAAATTGTCATGACAATAGCTAATTAAGTTATAATTTAAATTGCTTGTTAATCTTTTTAAAAAGATTTTAGTTCTATTTTTTTAGTTTTCTAATTGAGATTGATCCAAATAGACTTAATATTAATATGATAGCTATTAAATGAACACCAGTTCTCTTCATACTCACATTAGAACCTGCAACTTTGTGAGAATTATTATTAGATGTATTATTATTTATAGTATTATTATTAGTACCAGTATTATTAGTATTATTAGTACCATCAGTATTATTAGTACCAGTATTATTAGTATTATTAGTACCAGTATTATTAGTATTATTAGTACCATCAGTATTATTAGTATTATTAGTATTATTAGTATTAGAAGAATTACCTTTAAAATTAATTATTTTTTCAGCAGCATTATATTCATCATTTCCACTAAATTCAGTTTTAAGATTATTATCTTGGCTAACAGATATGATCGGATGAATTTGACCATCTTTATCTGTAATAAATGTTCCAATAACTTTATCATTTAATATTACTTTAATTGAAGCATTAGAAATTGGTTTACCTTCAGCATCTCTAAGGGTGATGGTTGCTGTGGCATTATGTCCTATTTTAGTATCAGGAATATGAATATGAATATTAGCATCTTTTTTAGTGAAATTAACACCAACGATATCATTAGAAGGATTATACTTATTATTACCCTCAAATTTAACAGTGATATTCTTTTTAATTTCAGTAATATTATAAGGAACCTTAGTTATTCCATTAAGAAATTCAACATTTGGATAAAGCACCCCATCAACAGTAACATTGGCAACAGTACTTACTGGATTACCATCTAAATCAGTTAAATTCAAAGTAATATTAACAGTATCTCCTACTTTAGCATCAGGTATTGAAGCATTAAGATGAGTGTCATATTTAACATTAATTGTTGAATTACTAGTACCATTAGCATTATCTGTATTATTCTGATCCATAGTCACATTTGCAACATTAACAATTGTTCCACTAGCAATAACAGTAACAGTTATATTCAAGACAACAGTTTCACCAGCATTTAAATTACCGATAGTCCAAATACCAGCATTACTATCATAATGTCCACGATTAGCACTACTACTTACAAAACTTAACATAGTAGTATTCAACTTATCAGTTACAAATACATGTGTAGCATTACTCACACCATAATTAGTTGCAGTAATAGTATAAGTAACATTATCACCAACATTCACATAACCTGTAACATTAGATACTTTAACAACACTCACATTAACATAATTAGTTACAACAAAACTAGTACTATTAACAGCAGCAAAATAATTAGCATTACCAGTAAACTCAGCAACAACATTAATATTTCCAGATGAATTAACAAGATAACTGATATTCCATTTACCACTTGAATCAGTAGTAGCATTATAATTAACACCATTAACAGTCACAACAACAGTAACATCACTAATCGGAGCACCATTCTCATCAAACAAAGAACCATTAATACTAACACTACTATTCACTTTAGTATTTGTGACAGGATTGATAACTAATGTACTGTTTAAAGACACTCCATTAAAATTAGTACTATTAACAGCAGCAGAATAATTAACATTACCAGTAAACTCAGCAACAACATTAATATTTCCAGATGAATTAACAAGATAAGTAATACTCCACTTACCACTAGTATCAGTAGTAGCATTATAATTAACACCATTAACAGTCACAACAACAGTAACATCACTAATCGCCTTATTACTCTCATCTAACAAACTACCATTAATACTAACACTACTATTTATCTTAGTATCAGGAATAGGATTAATAACTAAAGTACTGTTTAAAGCCAAACCATTGAAATGAGTAGTATTAGCAGAAGAAGTGTAATTAGCATTACCAATGAACTCAGCAACAACATTAATAACTCCAGTTGAACCCACATGATAAGTAATATTCCAATTACCACTTACACCCGTAGTAGCACTATAAGAAACATTATTAACAATTAAATTAACAGTAACACCACTAATCGGAGCACCATTCTCATCTAATAAAGAACCATTAATACTAACACTACTATTCACCTTAGCATCAACTATAGGATTAATAATCAAAGTACTGTTTAAAGGAACTCCACTAAAGCTTGTTTCATTTCCAGCACCAGCATAATTATTATTACCATAAAAAATAGCAACAACATTAATAAGACCAGATGAACCTACAAGATAATTAATATTCCAATTACCATTTATATCAGTTGTAGTATTATAATTAACACCATGAACAGTCACAACAACAGTCACATTAGCAATTGAATTATTATTCTCAGCAAATAAAGTACCATTAATACTAACACTACTACCCACCTTAGTATCCAAAATAGGATTAATAATGAGTGTGCTATTTAAAATTGGCCCATTGAAATGAGTTGTATTTACAGCACCTGTGTAATTATTATTGCCTGCAAACTCAGCAACGACATTAATAACACCAGTTGAATTCACAAGATAAGAAATATTCCAATTACCACTAACATCAGTTGTAACATTATAATTAACACCATTAACAGTCACAACAACAATAACACCACCAATCGGAAGACCATTTCCATCTAACAAAGTACCATTAATACTAACACTAGTATTCACCTTTGTATCACCAATAGGATTAATAATCAAAGTACTATTCAAAGCCAAACCATTAAAACTAGTACTATTTACAGCACCAGCATAATTACTATTACCATTAAACAAAGCCTCAACATTAATAAGCCCAGTTGAATTCACAAGATAAGAAATATTCCAATTACCACTAACATCAGTTGTAACATTATAGCTAACACCATTAACAATCACAACAACAATAACACCACCAATCGGAAGACCATTTCCATCTAACAAAGTACCATTAATACTAACACTACTATTCACCTTAGTATCACCAATAGGATTAATAATCAAAGTACTATTCAAAGAAACCCCACTAAAACTAGTACTATTTACAGCACCAGTATAATTACTATTACCATTAAACAAAGCCTCAACATTAATAAGCCCAGCTGAATTCACAAAATAAGAAATATTCCAATTACCACTAACATCAGTTGTAACATTATAATTAACACCATTAACAGTCACAACAACAATAACACCACCAATCGGAAGACCATTTCCATCTAACAAAGTACCATTAATACTAACACTACTATTCACCTTAGTATCACCAATAGGATTAATAATTAAAGTACTATTCAAAGCCAAACCATTAAAACTAGTGCTATTTACAGCACCAGTATAATTACTATTACCATTAAACAAAGCCTCAACATTAATAAGCCCAGTTGAATTCACAAGATAAGAAATATTCCAATTACCACTAGCATCAGTTGTAGCATTATAGTTAACACCATTAACAGTCACAACAACAGTAACACCACTAATCGGAAGACCATTTCCATCTAATAAAGTACCATTAATATTAACACTAGTATTCACCTTTGTATCAACTATAGGATTAATAAGTAAAGTAGTATTTGAAGAACCTACATAAATTGTTGTGTTAGCACTTGTGTTACTTCCATTGAAGATTAATTCATTTGCAGTTATATTTGCAATATTTTCTATTGTTCCATTATTTGCTATTATTACTTCGATTTCGAGTGTAGCTGTTTGATTAGCATTTAATGTTCCGACATTCCATAAACCTGTTGTATTATTATAAGTTCCAGTTGAAGAATTGTATGTAAGGAATGTTAATTTGGAATTTAAGACATCATAGACTCTTACATTGCTTGCATTATCTAAACCATTATTTTTAACCGTTATGATGTATTTAACATGATCTCCAATACGGAGATTGTTTAGACCAGTGACATTAGATACCTTTGTAATATCTAGATTTAGTGCTGAGATGATAGTGATTGTTACTGTGGAGTTTATATTTGGATTTGTAAGTGTTTCAATAGCTGTTACATTATTTGCAGTATTGTTTACTGTTCCTGATTTAATAGCTTGAGCTGTCATTACAAGTGTTATGGTTACTTTTGGTCCAATATTTCCAACAGTCCAAATACCTGTTGTAGTATTGTATGATCCTCTAGACACATTAATGAATTTAAAATTAACTGGTAGTATGTCAGTGAATGTAACATTAGATGCGAATTCAGTCCCATTATTTGTTATATTTATTATAAATTCAATAGCATCATTATTTGAAATAGTCGCTACACTCGCAACTTTAACAATACTAAGATTAACAATTGTGCCATTCTCAATAATAAGAACCAGATCCTCGCCATCTACTAAAGCATTAATAGATTCTTGAAGATTAGTGCCTGTTAGCATGACTTCTTCTGAAAATATGAATGTTCTTATATCACCACTAACATTATTAACAACACTTGTAGAATTCCTAATTAATAAATTTACTGTGAAATAAGGTAATAAATCTGGATCATTAGTAGGATTATTAGTCATATTATTTAATGCTAATGTGTAAGATAGATTCGCTGGAATATTTTTACTATAATTTCTTGTTGCATTTACAGTTGTATTAAATGTATTGTTTAGGGAAAGTTCAAGGACATACCAATATGTCAAGTTGAAATTAACACCAGTATTTGTATATTGGCTAGTGATATTATTTAATCCCCACCAATTAAAGTTTGCATTAGTATTAGTTCCTGAGTTTAGTAAACCTAAAGTATTATTATAAAGTCTATTATAATTTAAATTATTGCTTGTTCCTGTGATGTTTACACCTATAACTCTGTTATTCACAATTGTTGCGCTTATTATTGTATTATTTAATCCACCTATTATAGCCCCTATTTTGTTTCCATCTAATGTTCCATTAGTGAAAATATTATTATTTCCTAAGAAATGAATAGCTAATGAATTATTAGACAATGTAAGATTAATAAAAGCATTTCCAAAAGATGTGGTATTTATTGTTATTGCAGTGTTAGATATATTAGAAATATTAGAATTATGAATAGCATTATTATTTCCATTAATGATAATAAATCCTTTATATGCAGTGTCAAAAACAGACCCCTTTAAAATCACATAAGTACTATTATTACCACATATATCATAAGTATAATTATTATTTTTAATAATAGTTCCATTTGCAGTTAAATTAGTCAAAGTATAATTAATATTGTCATACATAAACTGAATAGATAGATTATTATTTAAAATATTATTATTATTTAATGTGAAATTAGTAGTATTAATTCCAATAGCTTGAGTATTACCAGTGAAATTAGAAACATTCACAACAAGACTACCATTAGAATAAATCCCACCACCATAACTTGCAGAATTATTAATAAAACTAGATGTAACAACAACAACATCACCTTGACAATTGGAAATAGCACCACCAAAACCACCACTACTACAATTCACACCATTACCAATGAAATTAGAACCACTCACACTAAAATTACCCAATAAAGAAGAATTATCATAACGATCATTATCCTCATAAATATAAAAATAACTATTATTATTAAAAATAACACCACCAAAACCACTACTACAATTCACACCATTACCTGTGAAATTAGAACCACTCACACTAAAATTACCATCATTAAAAATAACACCACCAAAACCACTACTACAATTCACACCATTACCTGTGAAATTAGAACCACTCACACTAAAACTACCTGAATAATAATAATTATCATAACGATAAACATGAAGATTATTAAAAATAACACCACCAAAACCACGAATACTACAATTCATACCATTACCTGTGAAATTAGAACCACTCACACTAAAATTACCATAACCATTATTAAGAATAAGACCACCATAACCACTACTACAATTCACACCATTACCTGTGAAATTAGAACCACTCACACTAAAATTACCATCATTAAGAATAAGACCACCATAACCACTACTACAATTCACACCATTACTAGTGAAATTAGAACCACTCACACTAAAATTACCACCATTAAGAATAAGACCTCCTTGACTAGTATTACCATTTAAACTATTACCCATGAAATTAGAACCACTCACACTAAAATTACCCCCACTAGCAATAACACCGCCCACACCATAAGCACTATTTACACCATTATTAGTAAAATTAGAACCACTCACACTAAAATTACCACCATTAAGAATAACACCACCACAAGTAATAGAATTAAGAAAATGTGAAGTATTATTAGCGAAATTAGAACTACTCAGACTAAAACTACCCATATTATAAATAACACCCCCCTCGTCAAAATCAGTGGAATTTAAAGTATTATTAGCGAAATTAGAATTACTCATACTAAAACTACCAGTGTTATAAATAATGCCCCCCCTAGCAGCTGCTAAATAAGAAAGCGCATTAGTTAAATTCATATGATTATTTGAAAATGAAGAATTGGTAATATCGGAACTACCATCACGGTTATGAATAACACCCCCATAACCATAACATACACCCCCACGTAACATTATCAGAGTTATCCCATTATTTGTAAATGTAGAATTTTTCACAGTTAAGTTAACAGTACTATAAATAGCACCACCCTCAGCATCACTACGAGCACCATTCATTATAAGATTTATACTATTATTTGTAAATATAGAATTGATAACAGTTAAGTTAACAGTACTATAAATAGCACCACCAGCACCATAACTATTAGTACCATTATAACTAATATTAAGACCATTATTTGTAAATATAGAGTTGTTCAGAGTAAGATTAGACCCAGTATTGTAAATAGCGCCACCATAACCATAAGAACCATTTGCAATATTACTTGTAAATATACAATTTTTAAATATAACTGTACTATTACCAGTAATGGAAAATGCAGCACCCGCAACATCCGCTTTACCTTTACTGAACATTATATTTTCAAAACTTATGTTATTATTTGATCCAGATATTGTAAATAATCTTCCTGCATTATTTCCATCAATAATAACCTCACTTGGTGCACCATTACCACAAATTGATAAACTTTTATTTGAAAAACTAATGGTATTGCCACGGTCAACTGTTTTATTATATACTCCTGCACTTAGTGTAATGGAATTATTAATATCTACTCCCCTTGTAACATTATTTAAAGTTCCATTAATACCTGTAGCATTAGTAGTACTAATTGTAACATCTATAGCACTGACAGATGAAACACTAACAAATAAAATAGCTATTAAAGATATTACAATAGCTATTTTAAAAACACTATTTTTAGAATTATTATTAACATTACTATTACTCATTTTATAACTACCCTTATTTCTTAATTTATTAAGTAAAATTAATCCAAATAGACTTAATACTAAGATTAATCCCATAATAATCACTAAAGAAACACCAGTTTTCTTCATATTAATATTAGAACCTACAAGTTCATGGGAATTATTATTACTATCATTATCACCATTACCATTATTGTTAGCATTATTACTATTATTAGTGTTATTACTATTATTGTTATTATTACTATTATTAGTATTATTGTTACTATTATTACTATTATTAGTATTATTGTTACTATTATTTGTATTATTATTAGAAGAATTACCTTTAAAGTTAGTTATTTTTTCAACAAAATTATATTCATCATTTCCACTAAATTCAGCTTTAAGAATATTATCTTGATTAACAGAGATTACTGGATGAATTTGACCATTATTATCAGTTATGAATGTTCCAATAACTTTATCATTTAATATTACTTTAACTGAAGCATTTGAAATTGGTTTACCATCAGCATCTCTAAGGGTGATAGTTGTTGTAGCATTATGCCCTATTTTAGTATCAGGAACATGAATATTGATATTAGCATCTTTTTTAGTGAAATTAACACCAACAGTATCATTAGAAGGATTATACTTATCATTACCTTCAAACTTAACAGTAATATTCTTTTGAGCTTCAGTAACATTATAAGGAACCTTAGCTATTCCATTAATAAATTCAACATCAGGGTAAAGTATACCATCAATAGTAACATTGGCAACAGTATTTACAGGATTACCATCTAAATCAGTTAAATTTAGAGTAATATTAACAGTATCCCCTATTTTAGCATCAGGTATTGAAGCACTAAGATTAGTGTCAGATTTAACATTAATTGTTGAATTACCAGTACCATTATCTGTATTATTTTGATCCGCAGTTACATTTGCAACATTGACAATTGCCCCCTTACCAATAACAGTAACAGTTATATTCAAAACAAGAGTTTCACCAGCACCAAGGTCACCAATAGTCCAAATACCAGTATTACTATCATAAGCTCCACGATTAGCACTACTACTTACAAAACTTAACATAGTAGTATTCAACTTATCAGTTACAAATACGCCTGTAGCATTAGTCAACCCATAGTTAGTGACAGTAATAGTATAAGTAACATTATCACCAACATTAACATAACCTGTAACATTAGATACTTTAAGAACACTCACATTAACATAATTAGTTACAAGAAAACTAGTACTATTAACAGCACTAAGATACTTATCATTACCATCAAAGACAGCAACAACATTAATAACACCAGAAGAACCTACAAGATAATCAATACTCCACTTACCATTTACATCGGTTGTAAGATTATAGCTAACACCATTAACAGTTACAACAACAGTCACATTACTAATCCCACTATTATTCTCATCTAACAAAGTACCATTAATATTAACACTACTATTTACCTTAACATCAGTTATAGGATTAATAATCAAAGTACTATTTAAAGGAACTCCATCAAAGCTTGTTTCATTTCCAGCACCAGCATGATTATTATCACCATAAAAAATAGCAACAACATTAATAAGACCAGAGGAACCTACAAGATAATCAATGCTCCAATTACCATTTGCATCGGTTGTAGTATTATAGCTAACACCATTAACAGTCACAACAACAGTCACATTAGCAATTCCACTATTATTCTCATCAAATAAAGTCCCATTAATACTAACACTACTACCCAACTTATTATCCAAAATAGGATTAATAATTAAAGTACTATTTGAAGTTGCCCCATTGAAATGAGTTGTATTAACACAGGCAGTGTAATTACTATTACCACTAAAGACAGCCTCGACATTAATAACACCAGTTGAATTTACAAGATAAGTAATATTCCACTTACCATTTGCATCGGTTGTAGTATTATAGCTAACACCATTAACAACCAAATCAACAATAACACCACTAATCGGAACACCACTTCCATCAAGCAAAGTACCATTAATACTAACACTACTATTTACCTTAGTATCCAAAATAGGATTAATAACTAAAGTACTATTTAAAGAAATCCCATTAAAACTCACAGCTGTTAAGTTAAGGATTTTTCATGTTAGATATGTAGTGTGTAATGTTGTGATGTTTTTTGTTTATATTCTTATTTTTCTTTTAGCATGTTTTTTATTCTTGATATTGTTAGTCTTGTGTGTC
>NZ_LWMT01000276.1 GCF_001639265.1 Methanobrevibacter filiformis | reverse complement strand
TTATAATTCTATAAATGTAATTTTAAGTTAATTAACAAAATTTAAAAAATTAGATTTTTGAATTGTTGCACAGCCTTCTCATTAAATAAAAAAATATCTGAGAAAAATTAATAACAACATTAAAACTCAAAATAAAGTAAATGTTATAACAAATTAAGAAAAATTATAAAGATTTAAAAAAAATAAATAAAAAAGCTGTTAATAATATTTAATTATTAATAGCCATTGACAAATTAAATTAGTCTATAAGATTAATTACTGATTAAACAAAAATTAAAATCTTATATCCAACAATTTAAAATGGAATTTGAGCATAAATTCCTTTGAATTTATAAGAGCTTGTGTCCCAGTTCTTTATAGTACCAAGACTATTTCTTGAGCTTGTTGCATCTGCAACAATCCAATACTTACCTACTAAGATTTGTGCCCACACATGACCATATGTACTTCCACTTGAAAAATGGCAGTTACCATGAACATATCTTACACTTAATCCACTTGCACGAGATAATGCAACGATTAAATTAGTAGTATCTACACAATTTCCCTCTTTTTTGAGTAATGCTTTTTTAGCCCCATATTTAGTGTCATAATAAAAACTATAATCTAAATTATCTCTAACCCAATTGTATATAGCTAATGCTTTTTGGTAATCAGATGTTTTACCATTTGTTAAAGAATCAGCTAATTTTTTAATAGTTGGATCATTAGACTGAGCTTTTTTAGAAGACTTAAGATAACTATCCTTTGTGAAATCAGATTCTACTGCTTCAGTATTTAAACCTTTATTTTTACTAATTACAAATGTAGGGTTTGAAGAAGAAATCTTAGAAGAATCTACTCGATTAGCAATCTTGTCACTAGGTAAATAATTATTTATCTTGTTTTTGTGAGAATATATTACAAATGATGACTGATCACGAATCAGAACACTGCATGCAGTTATTAAAATCCTTTGATACTTAATTTTTCCTAAAGGACTAGATGCATAATTAGGAATTCTATTATTTCCTAAAATATATAAATTTACACGCTTAATCAAATCATAAGACTTTGATTTTGAAAGCTTACCATATTTATTATTCCCTAAAGGTTTAGTAGGATTTTTAATATTATATTTAACAGTTATTGCATTGAAATTTTTATTCAAAGACTTAAAATATACTGAACGTGAAGTCAAATACATGAACTCGGGCATTGTAAATTTATAACCATTAATTTTAACATAATTAGGTAACTTTTTATTTTTACTAGCATATTTATATACATTTTTAGATGCATTTATAATATCATCTTTAGAAACAGACTTTGGTCTACCTGAATCCCCAGCAGCATTAGCAACTGACTTAGAAGAAGATTTACTAGAAGGTTTCTTTAAAGTTTTACTGCCACTTGAAGTATTTACATCCTTTGTAGTTGTTAACTTATTTTCAACACTCGATATATGGACCTGCTCAATATTTACATTCTTATTATCAGTGAAATTGACATCACTAGCATATGTTGTGCTTATTGCAAAAAAGCAGATAGCAGAAAATATGACTAACAGCAAAGCAGTTCTTTTCGCCGTAATTTTTACACCTCAACTTACTCACTGCATAAATAAAATTAATTTAAAAAATTAAAAATAAAGTTTCAATTTCTAAAAAATATTAATTTTGCAATGGTTAATTTTAATATTAGGCATAATTACTTATAAGTATTTCTAAAAAGAAATTACGAATATAAATAAGGTTTTTTAAAAGAATAAGAATTAAATAAAAAGGATTCCAGAAAATTCAATATGTTTAGCCCATTAGCTTTAAAATATCAAAATATTTCACTGAATTGGAGTTAGATAAAATATAATAGAACTGTAATAAGTATAGATAAAATATCAACATTGTATCATTTAAAAAGAATATGTATAGGGTTTAACCAAACCATATACGATTTTTTAGAAAATAAGGTAAGAAAACAAGATATTATTGCTTTTTAATCATTGAAACATGATAACATGAACATTTAAAAAATGTTTAAGTTAAATAGTAATAAAAAATAGCTAAATTCAAATAATATTAAAAAAATAAATAAATCAAAAGCATTAATGATTATTGGAGTTATATTTAATTAAAAAAAGAATTAAAAAACTTTAAATAATCCATTAAATAAGAATAGTTAATTATGAAAGAAAATAGAAGAATTAAGTAAAATATTACTTAATATTTAAAACATCATATTTAAGAACTAAATCTTCACCAACATGTAATATATCCTTTAATTTAAGAGGAATTGCATTTTTCATAAAGCCAAAGCCTTCTCCATCAACAAGAGTTTTAGAATATTTACCTCCAACAACCATTGGAGCAATACAAATATTAATTTCATCAATAAGTCCTTCTTTAAACATTGAAAAGTTTAAAGTAGATCCACCTTCAAGCATAAGAGTTTTTATGCCTTCTTTAAAAAGATATTTCATTAATTCATTTAAATCAACTTTATATTCTCCAGATACAAAAACATCCACATATTTTTCAAGAAAATGAACATTATCTAAATAATTTTCATCTAAAACAGCTTCTTTTGAAATAGCTATTATAGTTTTTGCAGAATCATTTAAAACATTAGAATTATGAGGAGTTCTAGCTTTACTATCTACAATTACCCTCACAGGATTATCAGAATCATTAGAAGATATTTTATGAGTAGTTAATTTAGGATTGTCACTTAAAACTGTATTTATTCCTACCATTATTCCATCCACATCTTTTCTAAGCTTGTGAACTCTCATAATATCTTCCAGACCAGATATCTCAGAACTCCCTGTTTTTGTAGCTATTTTACCATCTAATGTCATAGCAGCATTTAATATCACGTAAGGCTTCATTATATTCCTCTAAATTATAGACAAACTTTTAAAAAAAGTTTGATCAAAAGATATTATAAAAATAAGCATTTCAATTATGAGAAATGCTTTTATTAACTATCAAAATTATAAAATAGTATATTAAAAGAATAATATATTAAAATATAATGATAAAATAGTATATTAAAAGAATAATATATTAAAATATAATGAACAAATATTATAAAGTTATGTTTAATATTTAAAGTAACAAAAATATCAAAGTTAATAAAAATAGAATGAATACAATACAAAGTGATTTCATGAGCAATAGATATGAAAAAGGTATGGAAATACTAAAAATTACAAATAAAGATAAAATTGAAGCATTGTTTGATGAATTAGAAGATATTGCTCCAGATTTAGGTAGATTTGTTGTTGAATTCCCATATTCTGAGATATATACCAGAGACACATTAGATTTGAAAACAAGGGAGTTACTTACAGTGGCTGCATTAACTGCAATGGGAACAGCACCTGCACAACTTAAAGACCATATAAATGCTGCATTAAACGTTGAAAATAGTCCTGAAGAAATCGTTGAAACAATAATGCAAATGTCAGCTTATGCAGGATTTCCAGCTGCAATTAATGGAATAAAAGCTGCAAAAGAAGTATTTAAAAATAGAAATTTGTTGTAATATGATTAATAGAACATAAGGATATTATAAAGTAATATAATTTAGTTTAATAGTTAAATATTGAAAACTTCAATAGCATTAGTCTCTGTAATTTCATTAACTAAATTTAAATCAATATTTTTCAATTCAGCTATTTTATTCAGAGTTTTATAAACATTATAAGGCTCATTACGCTCCCCACGAATAGTTGATAAATAAGGACTATCTGTTTCAGTTAATATATTATCTAAAGGAATTTCTTTAACTAAGTCTTGATGTTGTTTTGAATAAGATAACATATTAGAAAAAGACATGAAATAGCCATTATCAACTAATTTATTAGCTGTTTTTAAGCTACCACTGTAACAATGAAAAATAACTGAAGGAATATCATCAAATTCTTGAATAAGATTAAAGGCTTTCTTTTCTGCATCTCTACAATGAATAACAATTGGCTTTTTATAATCATTAGCTAAAGTAGCAAATTGTTTAAATATTTCTATTTGTTTTTCTCTTTCTTTTTTATCTTTTATATAAAAGTAATCCATTCCAACTTCACCAATAGCTACAATATCATCCATATACTCAATCATATGATTAATAGCTATTTCAATATCCAATTCAGAGGATTTTCCTGAATTAGTTGGGTGGAATCCGAAAGTAGGATAAATAAATCCTTTATTATTGTTTGAAAGTTCAAAAACTCTTTTATTACCCTCATAACTAGTTCCAGAGTTAATGACGGCTCTTAATTTATCTTTTGCTCTTTTGATAACCTCATGTCTATCATTATCATACTCTTCAAAGTCCAAATGACAATGTATGTCAATCATTTTATAATCCTCAATTATTTATTAAATTATTTATGCTAAATACCATTATGTTTTAACCTTAATTACCAAATCGTCTGTCCCTTTCTTGATACGATCGAATAGCTCTTAAAAAATCAACTCTTCTGAGTTCAGGCCATAGACTATCACAAAAATACAATTCAGAATAGGAAGATTGCCATAATAAAAAACCACTAAGTCTTTCTTCACCACTAGTTCTTATAATTAGATTAGGATCATCTAAGCCACCAGTATATAAATTTTTACTAACTAAATCCTCAGTAATATCTTCTTCGGTTATATTACCCTTTTTTATTTCAGTAGCTATTTTTTTAATAGCATCAACAATCTCTAATCTTCCATCATAGCCAATAGCTAAATTAAAAAGTCTTTTATCATATTTAGCCGTTGCATCTTCTGCTTCTTTAATCGCCTCTCTTACTTTTTTAGGTAGCAGTTCAGCTCGACCTACTACTTTGACTTTTACTTGATTTTTATGGATTTTTTCATGACTTACAAGTCTTTTAAAGTTCTTTGTGAATAAATTCATCAAACCCTCAACCTCTTCATCAGGACGATTAAAATTTTCAGTAGAAAAAGCATAAGCTGTGACAATCTCAATTCCAAGATCAATACTCCAATCTAAAACCCTTTCCAATGCATCAACACCTATTTCATGCCCTTTAACAACATTAATATTCCCTTGAATCTTAGAATATCTCCTATTCCCATCCATTATAATAGCTATATGTTTAGGCATGTTTTTTTGATTTAATTTTCTGGAAATATACCATTCATAAAGTTGATATAAAAATCTTAATTGCACTTATTCTTCCCCTTTTTGATTAAATTTAGCTAAATTATATGCAAATTTTATAGATCTGTAGTATCCCTCAACACTTTGATCTCGACTTGTATCAATAAATATTTTATTAAGTCCAAGAGCAATAGCTCCATAACTATGCCATGAATTAAGCAAAACTAATGTTCTAAATATTATATTCCCAATTACACCATTTGGAGGAATTATAATATTATTTCCCTCATTAATTGCTTTTTCTATTAATATATAATAATTTTTTATATGATAATCATTAGTATTACCCAAATATATATCATCATCAGTTAATTCATTACCATATAATAAATTTTTAAGTTTTTTAGTTAATATTTCACTTTCCTTTAATGAATCATCGATAAAAGAAGACCTATCATAATCATCTTTTCGTCCTGAAGATAAAATAGCTATTTTAGGTGTTTTACCAATAGATTTAATAAAATTACAGCATTTAATAGCTATTTCAACCTTCTCATCTATATTTTTTCCTTCGTCAATCCCTACAGGACTTAATAAAAATTCAAAAGCATTGTTATTTAGATTATCATGATTATTACTATGAACATTATCAATTTTTTCTTTAATATATGTTGCTCTAACTATCTCACTTTCAGAAAAATTTTTAATTTGTTTAAGTAATACAGATGAATTTAATGAACCCCTAATAATTGCATCAACTTCATCATCTTTGAAAGCATCTATGATGTCATCAACAGATGTAACTATTTCAATATCCAAGTTAGGGATATCCTTTACCCTTTCACAAGCAAACTTAATATTTTCATTTTCTCCTAAACCTACTACAATTTTTATCATTAAATAAATAGTATATTTAAATTAATTAATATATTTTATTTATATTACTTATAATTTTGATTATGAATATAAATAGGAATATAAAAATAGTAAGAATAATAAAAATAGTAAAAATAGTAAGAATAATAAAAATAGTAAAAATAGTAAGAATAATAAAAATAAAATTAAAATACAGTTCTCAAAGCAGATTCAATAGATAATGCTAAATTTTCTAAATCTTCATTAGTATGCGCTGAAGAGATGAAACAACATTCAAATTGGCTTGGAGGAATAAATATTCCTTTTTTTAGTAGTTCATGAAAATAGTCATTGAATTTATTAACATCTGATTTTTTAGCATCATCATAGTTGAAAACATCTTCTGAGTTAAAGTATAATTGAAACATTGAACTTAAACCTACAGGTTTGATAGCTAAGCCTAAATCATTTATAATATCAGATATCCTATTTCTCAATTTTTCTGATTTTTTATTTAAATCTTTATAAAATTGAGGAGTTAATTCCTTTAAAGTAGTTAATCCACCAGTTATTGAAATTGGATTTCCATTGAAAGTTCCTGCTTGATATACTTTTCCTAAAGGAGCTATTAATTCCATTATTTCCTTTTTACCTGCTATTGCACCAATTGGAAAACCTCCACCTAATATTTTTCCAAATGTTACTATATCCGGAGTTATATTGAAATATTGTTGAGCTCCACCATATTCTAATCTAAAGCCAGTTATAACTTCATCAAAAATAAGTAGAATATCGTGTTCTGATGTAATTTCCCTTAAAAACTTTAAAAAATCATCTTTTGGCTCAACACAACCAATATTACCCATTACAGGTTCAACAATAATAGCTGCAATATCATTTTTATTTTCTTCAATTAATTTCAGTAGTTTTTCTTTATTATTAAATGGAGAAGATAATGTATTTTTTGTTGTATCCTCTGGAATTCCTAAAGAATCAGGTAAACATGCTCCTCCTGATCCAGATTTAACAAGTACATAATCATGTGCACCATGATATGCTCCTTCAAATTTTACTATTTTATTTTTTCCTGTAAATCCACGAGCTAATCTTATTGCACCCATAGTAGCTTCTGTTCCAGAATTAACAAACCGTACCATTTCAGCGCAAGGTACCCTATCAATTACCATTTTAGCAAGTTTAATTTCATTTTCTGTTGGAGCACCATACACTGTTCCAATAGCTATTTGTTTTGTGACTTCTTCAACAATTGTAGAATGAGAATGTCCAAGAATTAATGGACCATAAGCAAGACAATGATCAGTATAAACATTATCTTCAACATCCCATATTTTAGAACCTGATGCTTTTTTAACAAAGAAGGGATAAGGTTTGAATGCACGAACTGGGGAATCAACCCCACCAGGAAGATATTTTTTAGATTGAACGAATAATTCTTCATTTGAATTCATTAAATCACCTTTAAATAGAAATAATTAATAATTAAGTTTAACCAAACGGATTAATGAGTTAATAGACGCAACCGCGACAGGAGTGCCTCCTTTAGGTCCTTTTGTAACAATGCTTGGAATATTACTATGTATTAAAGCTTCTTTAGAGTCAGCAGCCCCTACAAAACCTACTGGAGCACCTACAATAGCCTTAACATTTAATTTATTACTTTCAAATAATTCAATAGCTTTGAATAATGCAGTTGGAGCATTTCCAATGACAATTATTCCTTTAAATCCAATGTCACTGGCATACTGAATAGCTGCAGAAGCTCTTGTTATATCAAATTCTTTAGCTATTTTAATAACTTCATCATTTTTAATAAAACAGTCCACATCACCATCATATTGAGTTATTCCAGATTTAACCATATTAATATCAGTTAAAATATCTTCATTAGCTTTTAATGAATCAATTGCATTTTCTACAAATTTTGGATGGAACTGAACTAATTTTGCATATTCAGGGTCTGCAGTTGAATGAACAATTCTCTCAATAATATCTGCCTCTGTAGGATCAATTTCTTCAATTTGATCTTTAATTAAAGATTTAACAATAATCCGACTTTTTTCAGCTATTAATTTCCCTTCTTCAGTTGAAGCACCCATAAACATAATATCAGAACTCCTTTAAAAAAATATTAATTTGATAACAAAATTTGAGTCATTAAGATTTATATATACAAAATTAAAAATTACTAATTGAACACTGTTTTAAATTAAAACTACTAATTGAGTAATATTTTAATAGCTATTTACTTATTAATCCAATGTTTGAATATGAGTTAAGTTACCTCTTTCACTAAAACCAACAATAACTCGTGATTGATCAATTTTAGCAACCGAGAAATCATCCCGTTCCTTATATTGATAACCACTAAGTTCAGTGTAACCTTTAAAAGCAAGTCTTGGCTTAACATCAAAATTCTTACAAAAAACATTGTAAATCTGTGAAAAATTTGAAACAGACTTTTCATGAACAATTTTATCAGATTTTATTGTTAAAAAGAATAATATCCCATTTAAATCCACAACATAATAGCTATCGTCTCCAAATAAGACAGAAATTGTCATAACCATTATATGAGCTTCTTGTAGAGCTACTTCAAAAACATTTTCCACAAATTGTGAAATATCATAAGTTTTACCCAATTCATAAATAAATTTAGATTCTTCAATCAATTTTTCAGGAAATCCCACATCTTCATTATCCCAAGCCCAATTCCATTTACTGGTTTCAAGAGATAACGTTCCAATTAGCTGTACTGGAAATTTAAAGTTATTTTCCCATGTTAATGTACCTTCCTCAATATTTAATTCTGGAATATCTTCACCTACTAATTTAATTAAATCTTCATAATGTTCCAATGCTAATGCTCCAGTTTTAGTAAATAATGATTGAAGATTATCCTTTTTATCTATTTCAATTAATAATTTTTCTTTTATAACATCTTTCATGATTTAACTTTAATATCATATATTATTAAAAGATTATGATATTATGAAAATAGCTAAAATTAAATTAAGTAGAATAAGTGAATTAAATTATTTAACATTAGATTCTGTGTAACAAAACATTGCTTCTGCCATAAATGAGGATAAACCTTTTTTATAATTGTTAAAAAATTTTATAAAGTCTTCATGTTCAGAATATAAATTAGCCAATTCAATATATGAGTTTTTAGTTGTTTTAGTAACTGTACTTGTAAGTTTATAGTGTTTAGCTATTAGTTTTTGAACTTTTTTTGAATTGTAGTTATTATTTCTCATTAATTTTGCAATATTTTTAAATAAAGTATCAAGATTATTTTGATAACTTTCCCATTCATCTTGAGACATAGTTTTAATAATATTATTAGCTTTTTTAAATGTTTTATTACCATATCTATTAACAATCTCATTATTATACTTGTCTTGACTTTCATCAGACATTTCACCATATATATTATTATTTAAAGTTATAAAATCACATCCTAAGCTCATAAATATATTTTAAGGACAATATTTTATTTTAAGGACAATATTAAATTAGATTAATTATTATTACAATTATTCATAATATAAATTTTTAACTAATATTATTATATTTACCAAAAACAAATATAAAAATATAAAAATATAAAAATATAAAAATATAAAAATATAAAAATATAAAAATAGAGAATGTATAAACATGTATTAATTAATAGAAATTGGTTGTAGATAACTTTATCTATAATTAATTTAATGGAAAATAAACTACAGTAGCTCATGTTGAATCTAATGAGCTATTAAAAATAATTATAATTTGATATAAGCATATGAAGTGATTTTATGAAGATTATGGGAATTGTTGGGAGTCCAAGAAGAGATGGAACCACTTATACAATAGTTGAAAAACTATTAAATAGTGAAGAAGAGCAAAAACATGAATATGAGATTCATAGATTAAATTCATTAAATATAAACCCATGCCAAGCATGTTATTATTGTAAAGAAAATGATGGGTGTGATTTAGATGATGATATGGTCAATTTATATAAAGAATTATATGATTCTGATCTTATAGTTATTGGATCTCCAATATATTTTGGAGAAGTTACATCACAAACAAAACTATTTATTGATAGATTATATGGACTATATAATAATAAAAAAAGAGAATTTAAAGATAAAAAAGTCTTATTGATCTATACTTATGCAAATTCTGATGAAAATACCTATAATAACTATATTGAAAACCAAAAAAAATATTTATATGATTTTGTAGGATTTAAAATAATCGAAACAATAAAACTACATGGAATAGCTGAAAAAAAAGACTATTTAAATAATAAAGAATTAATTGAAAAATTAGAAACAATAAAAACAAACCTAATAAATCTTTGATTAGGAATTAGATTAATAATTAATTGTTACTTTGAATTTAAAGAGTGTTAAGGTAAAGAGTGTTAAGTTGAATTTAGAAGTTTAATTATAGTAACCTTTCTAAATTTTTTACAGCAGGACCATGAATAACTTCTCCTTTGTATGAAAATATTGATCCATGACATGGGCATTCCCATGTTCTCTCAGCATCATTCCAGCAAAGAGAACAGGTTTTATGAGTACATTGCCCTTCTAAAACAAAGACATTTGCAAATTCATCTTTATAAATAGCCATTCTTTTATCTTCAAATTCAATTAATTTTGCAGAATCTAATTCTAAATTAACAATATTATTTCCTAATGAGTCCCAATGAACCAATTGAGTACTTGAAAACTTATTTGTTTTATCATCATTTAATTTAGTACTTAAATCTTTAAATCTTAATGGATCAAATATATCCTTAAAATTATTTTCACACTTAAGTATTAAATCCCTAATAACCATCCCAGAGATTGTTCCATTTACCATTCCCCAGCTATTAAATCCTGTTACAACATAAATACTTTTTTCAGATGTTTCACCAATAATAGGAAGTCTGTCTTCTGTTAAATTATCTCCACCTGTCCAGAAGTATTCAAATGACTCAACATCAAATAACTCCTCAGCTAAATCCCTCATTTTCTTGTAAAAATCCCATTTACTTCCAGTATCCCAAATTTTATGATGCTCCCCAAGTAAAATAACAAGCGTTCCTTTCTCTGTTTTTATTGATCTTAAAGTACAAAAAGGATCTAATCTTACAAACATTGATTTTGGAAATTTATTTCTTATATAAAACCCCAAAGCATGAGATTTATTCTGAATCAGATGTTTGTATACTGAATCTGGATCAAATATTGGAGAATTTGTAGCTATTACAATATTACGAGTTTTAACTCGCCCATTTTTTGTAATAACTGTTTTAAAATCATTAGCATCTATATTAAAATCTTCATTATTACCACTAGAATCAGTATATTTGTAAATATAATCAAGATCCTCAATTTTTTCTGAGGTGATTAAATCTACACCATCTTTTTCAATGGCTATTACTTTACTATTTTCAAAAATAAATGAATCCTCACCATTTACATAATCTGCAAGACCATGCAAATATTTAAAAGGATGGATTTCTCCTTGATTTTCATAGACTAAAGCATTTTTATTTCTTTCAAATGGGAAAGGAACATTATTAACTATGTCACCATCAATATTCAATTCATTTAATGCTTCAAGTTCCTTTTCAAATAATTTTAAGCTATTTTGACCATCAGATAAAATATAAAATGGAACAGTCTTATAATCTGCATCAATATTCAATGTAGTTACCAATTCTCCCACTTTATTAAATCCCTTGCTACAGGCATCTTTAAATTTTAATGCAAATTCTTTTCCAAATGTAGACAAAATATGACTATACATTAAAGGTGAAGCATAGCTAACTTTAGCAGTTGATGTTCCCGTAATATAATGACCTATTTTATTAGATTCAATTATAGCAACTTTCAAGCCCTCTTGTTTAAGTAAAGTTCCTATAGACATTCCTGCAATTCCACCCCCAATAATAGCTACATCTACTTCTTTTTCGCCTTTAAGTTCAGCATAATCAACTGAATCATCAGTATCAACCCATACAGACATATGTTTTCCAAAGTACAAAAATTCAACTCCTTTAGATTATGAAGTAATAAATTAAATAGAATAATATGATTAGAATTATATAATTAATAATTAAACATTGATAAATAATAATTTTATATATACAATATCAACTTATCTTATATTTATACATACTAATATATCAATTTTTTGAATTTTCAATGAAAAATAAATAAAATAATTATATAAACATATATGTTTTAAAAATATTGATAGCTTAAAATATATTAAAACTTTTCAATAATATAACAAATACTAATCAAAATTAAAAATATTAATTGGCTGTGCAATGATTATTTTTTGTAAAAATAGATATCTAATTAAAATAAATTAAAATATTTGTAAGTCACTAATACATATTTTTTATAAAAAATAAATGTTTAAAATAGTTATAATTAAT
>NZ_LWMT01000275.1 GCF_001639265.1 Methanobrevibacter filiformis | reverse complement strand
AAACCCCACCAAGAAAAAATAGAACCAATTGTAGAAGAAGTTTCTGAAATAAGAAAAAAATAAAGAAGCAATGTTTAATTTAAGGCAATTCTATAGAATCGATTAAATCCTTAACTTAACAGCTGTGCCAACTAAATTTACAGTGCATTTATATTCAAATTAAAATCTTAGATTTATATAGATTTATATAATATTTTGTCATTTATCATTGATGACAATAATATTTCAAAGATATTTGTAATTATTTTATAAATATTTTGTCATTTATCATTGATGACAATTAATGAAAATATATAAATTAATAGAGAGATAATTGTTCCTTGTCCTAAATAATAAAAATAGAAAATAAGTATGATATTTGTATAAATATAAGAAAATAGCTAAGATTTTGTTTTAAATGTTTTAATAGCTTCTTCTAATTCTTGAGTAATATTCTCATCGTCTTTTAACTCTTGAAGATCTTCAATTGAGAAAATATTTAATACATTGTCTTTACATGCCTCAACACATGCTGGAATTAGCTTATCAGACTCTAAACATAAGGTACATTTTTCAGCAGAGCCTTTATCATAGTCAATAGCTATTATTCCAATTGGACAAGCTATTAAACAGAGTTTACATAGTATACAGTTATCTTCATTCACTTTTAATGTACCATCAATGTTTTCAATAGCTCCTGTAGGGCAGATTCTACTACATGGAGCTTTGTCTGGATGACACTGCATACAGAAAACTGGTATTGTTGAAGTTTTTCTAGCTCTCGCTACCCCATACTCTTTTTTACAGGCATTTATGCATGCTTCACATTCTGTGCACATTTCAGGGTCTGTAACCATTAATGTCTTCATTATTAACACCCATTAATAGATAATTAGTTAAATAAAGAATAGCTAAATAATACTTAAATAGCTAAATAATATTTAAATAATAATATAAGTAAATAAGTAATAATTAAATAAATAATATATTATTAAATATTGAATTTATTTACTAAATTATCTTAATTTTATTTAAAACTTTTTTAAAATTTTTCTATAATAAAGTCAGCTGCTGCAGAGGAATCTCTTGGTCCGACAAGGACATCCCATCCAGTTTCGTCTTCAATTTCTCCACTAACTGATGCAGCAAGTCCTGGTATTACCATTTTTCTTGTTTTTATAGTATCTTCGATTTTATGGTCTTTTAATAGATCTGCTACTGCTTTACCATCAAATTGACCTCCTGCAATAGCTACATCGACTGCTTTTCCAACAGTGTCTAATACTAATATATAGCATGATGATTTAGCTGATTTTAAATCTCCTTCTACTGTATAAAAAGTTAGAGCGAAGTTTGTAGTGAGTATAACTGGTGAATTTTCATCTACATCCCCTATTGGATAATAGCCAGGATCTACTGCTTGTGGTTTTCTTGGGTCTGTGTAAATTCCTTGTCTAAGTGTTAAAATAGGAATCATTTCCCATATTTCACTACCTTCAATTATTAAAGCATCTGCATATTTATTTATAAGTATTGATGCGTAAGTTGCTTCCATAATATCTTTCGAAATATCCTCATCAGTGTTATCTAATTTAGATAATGCAGGAATTCCAATAATCGGGAAACGGAAATCTTCATCATTTTCTTCAATAGCAAGACGTTTACACATTACAAAATTATCTATTGTATCCCCAATTCCATTTCCTGTAAATGTACCTGGATCTAAGACAATATCTTTAATACCCAGTGATCTTAAATTAAAAACAAGTTCTTTAAGTTTTTCAAGGTCTCCTGGAGCAAATGCTGTAATTGGACAATCATATTTAATTGCAAGATCTGCCATCTCATTTAAATTATTTTCATTTGCAGCATAAATTAATGGTCTTTCATCACCAATTTCTTTAAGTGCTGCATCCATAGCTATTGGATCAAATGAACATAAAATAACAGGATATTTTGCATTTTTAAGTTTTTTAGCTGCTTTTGCAAATTTAGTTGCATTTCCAGATTTATTTCTAAGAGCTATTCCATCTAAGGTTAATATTTCTCCAGTTCTTTCAAATTCAGTGTTTTCAATAATATTCACCTTATTATCGAAATCCTCATCAGATAAAGTATCAGGCACATCTATAGCAAATAATGTCTGGTTATAGTAAGATTCTTCATATCTATAAAGTACCTCATCTCCACCAATTGTTTTAACTTTATTTCCAGTACCAATAGCTATTTCTCGAACAGCTGGAGCAATTAATTTTTCAAGTTTAGCAAATTGCTTTTCATCTAATTCACTGCATTTTTCTAAAGCTATTTCTTTATCTGAAAGCTTTGTTGCAAAAGCCATACATGAAGCTTCTCCACATTCCTCACAATTTGTTTGAGGTAATAATTTATAAACATCCATAGCAGTAACTTTCATTCTTTTCCCTCCTATTTAATTATAATTCACTAATCCAATTATCAATTTGAGGTAAATCTGTTGTTAAGTACTCTTTTGTGAAAGTTTCACCAATTTCTCTAAGTATTTTCACAGAAGTTGGATGAAGCATCATAAATATGTCAACTCCATTTAACATTAAGGTTAAACCAGTCATAATCTCCCACAATGGTCCTCTGTAATCAGTTGGTCCCCATGCTTCATTTTTCATCCAAGCTTCCCTTGATCCCCATGCATTGGTAGTACCAGATGACATTGGCATTTGTAAATCAGGATCTCCTTTAAGTCCTCCAAGCCTTGTTCTTGTAATAACATCAATAGAGAATTCGATACCGTAACCAAGAGCACATGTTGTTGGATCCATAACTATATCAGTTTGCTTTAGTCCTTCATTCATTAAATATTTGTTTAATGATTTTTGCATGTTTACATCAATAATTGACCATGAAAGTACAGCATGACCATAGTCTAATGCTGCTTTTGCCACTTTCTTATAATCTAAATCCATGTTTGCTGATGCAAGCAAACATCTTTCTCCTTCAGCAGCTTCAGCAGCAGCTTCAAGAACTAAAGGATCTTTTACAGGATCTCCAGATGCTCCAATAACCAATGGTACTTTAACTGCTTGAAGTACTTCTTCAACAGCTTGTGCCCCTTCTCTTGGTGATTTGTCCATAACTTTAGGACCAGTTCCAATTAAATGCATTGTAACCATATTTGCACCATAATCTTTCACAGCCTTTTTAGCCCATTCTCCAGGAGATTCCATTACATCTTCAAAATGTTCCCGTATAGGTCTAGGCAAACCAGGCATAGGTATATCAAACACATCAAAAGTTACAATTGGTTGATTCGGTTGAGGCTGCTCAAATCTATATAATGATTCTTGTCCTCCAAGATAAACAGGTTTTCTTGTCCCATCTCCAAGCTGGACTTGTGCAATTTTTCCAGGATACTCTTTAATAGGTGGATTAAATTCTCCTGCACTTAAAAGAGTTTTTTCAATTATTTCTTGTTTAGCTATCGTTTGTTGAATAGTTTGTTGAATAGCTGGAGCTAAATGCAATTCCAACTCTTCAAAATCCATCCTAAACTCGTTAATTTCTATAGAGTCTGTATTTTCCATTAGCTTAAGAAGCTGACTTATTTTATCCATATCACCACATCCTCTTTTAGATTTGATTTTGAAAATCCTAAGGTGATTCTTTTCAAAATCGTTATAATAATGTAAATAATAATTATTTATGTTTTTAATGAATTTTTAATAGTTATTTTAATAGCTATTTTAATAGTTATTCTAGCAATTATTCTAAAATTATACTAATAGCTATTTTAATAACTATTTTAATAATTATTCTAATAACTATTCTAATAACTATTCTAATAATTTTTTAACAATATTTTCAATGGTTTGTACTGGTTCACTGTCATTTGGAAGATCAATTAAAGGTTTACCTTCAAAATCATATTCAGATACAATTTCATTTTCATGTATTAATCCAATGACATCCAATCCAGTTTTAGCTGCTTTTTGAGTTATATTATCTTCTTCTCCTTCTTTAATCCTGTTTAAGATTAAATAAAGGTTATCAAAATTGATTTCCAACTCTTCAGCTAACTTTCCAATTCGTGAAGCAGTAAGTATTCCTCTTGCTGATGGGTCTGAAACTACTAACATAGTATCAACATTCTGTGTAGTTCGTCTGCTTAAATGTTCAAGTCCTGCTTCAGTATCTATTATAATGACATCATAATTAGAGGAAATGTTTTCTATGATTTTTCTAAGCATATTGTTAACTGCACAGTAACATCCACTACCTTCAGGTCTGCCCATTACAAGTAAATCAAATTCTTTAGTTTCAACGATTGATGTCATGATGTTGTAGTCTAAAATATCCCATTTATTAGTTCCAACACTTATGTTTCCAGTATTAATATCTTTTTTAAGATTTTCTCTAACATCTCCAACTGATTTTTCAACATTAATCCCTAAAGTATCTGGAATATTTGAATCAGGATCTGCATCAATGATTAGAATATCCTTATTTGTTTTAGATAATACTTTAACTAACAATGATGAAACTAAAGTTTTTCCAGTTCCACCTTTTCCACTTACTGCAATTATCACTATATCACTATCAAATTATTATTTTTTAAATTAAAAGTTATTTTAAATAATATTTTATTAATCAAAGTTAATTTAATATTATTTTTTAAATTAAAAGTTATTTTAAATAATATTTTATTAATCAAAGTTAGTTTAATATTATTTTTTAAATTAAGAGCATATTTAATAATACATTTCTTATTAATTTTAATATTATTTTTTAACTTAAGAGCATAGTTAATAATACATTTCTTATTAATTTTAATATTATTTTTTCTTCTTAATAATAACCTTTTCAGCATATATTTTAGCATTTTTAAAGACTATTCTAACTCCACCACTTGCAGGAACTGAAATTTCTGGAGAGGTCATGACTGGTGCATATTCTGGAGTTGTGTCTTCTTGTGATGTTGTAGATACGGAATCTTCTTCATCTTCTTCATCAGTTTGGTTTTGATTAGCTATTCTTTCAAGTATTGGGTGATTATGATCATTTAAGTAGGTTTTAATTTCTTTTACTTTTGTTGCATCTGCATCAGTTGGGATTTTATCATAGAGGTCTTTAGGAATGTATTCTTTTAGTGATTCTTTGATGTTTTGAGGTAACCATACAACTCTATTATATGCTCCGTCTGCTTGTAAGAATTTAGGAGACCTCATGTATTCTAAGCTCAAGCCTGTGAATCCTTCAACTTGTTTTCCTCCTGAACATTGTCCTGCCATTGAGGAGAAAGGTATTCCAAGAGGAGTTTCTCCATTGAAATCTCTGTCCACTATTCCAATTCCATCAAGTTCTGGAATGTAAAATGCAACTGCCTCAAAACAACCACAGGAAGTGTGAGGATATTCAAATACACTGTGGAGAAAGACTCTTTCAGTTTCTCCTTGTGTTTTTTGAGAAATCATGTTGTTAACATTAATATATTCTCCTTTTTCCTCATCAATCACTTCACCCTTTTCAATTTCAAAAATAGCTCCATCTGGATCCATTTTAGCAGAAGCTCTGCAATCAAACCAGTTAATAGCTCCACATAATGCAGTTCTATCTGGTGTTACAACACACATGTGTGATGGTGCAAATGATTGGCACATTAAGCAACCATAGAAAACATCTACATCTTCATCAGATAGTTCTCTTGATCTTGCATCTCTTATAGAATATGTGCTTTTAGCACCTTCTACAAATTCTTCAACTTCCTCTTTTTTAGTAAGTATTGTAACAGCTATTGTTTCAATTATAGGGAATTCTTCTTTAAATAAAGTTCCAACAGCTTTTGCAAGATGAACTAATTTAAATCCAGCATCTTTAGCCTCTGTGCTTACACGACACCAAATTTGATCTCTTTGGTTTAAATGCATAAATCCTTGGACATAATTACAAAGATCATGAGTTCTTCTTTCAATTACTCCTTCTAGTTCTTGTTCTAATTTTTCACCTTTAATAGCTATTTTAAGACCAAAAGGTATGATGTCTCCTTGATTCATATCAGATAATTCTGATCCGATTACTTCAAATTTTTCCTCTGTGAGTGAATCATCAACTTGAACTAGTTCTGCTCCAATAGACTTTGGTCCTGCTAATTCAACAAACATATTAGCTGCACGAATCCTTTCACCTTCGTACATTGGACTTACTTCAACAGGAATATCTTCAAACATAAAATCTCCTCTTAAATAAATTAAATATTAATAATTCTTTATGATTTAATAATATATGATAATAAAATTCATGAAATATACAACAATACTAAATGATTTAACATAATAACTTCGATTAATAGTTTAAATATTAATTTAGCATTGTTTGAAACTTAATTGACCATTATGAGATTTTGCGAAATCTCCGATTTTGCGAAATCAGTGCCTAAAGTTTATCTAAATAGTTGTGCCATTCTTTATCATTCATATTTGGGAATGATGCATCAGCATTAAAATGGAAATATTTGCATATTGTTAAGGTTTTAAGATGAGGTGCAAAGTGTTTTAATGTGGAAAGTCCTTGGGAAGCTATATAATAAATAACTCCAACGAATATTACAAGATCATGTTGACCTTCTCCATTTACTCCTTGCCACTGAGGGTCTTTAAGTAAGTTAACAATTTCAACTATCCCATAGGGAGTTGAGTCTATTTCCACATCACTAAAAGTTTTATAAGTGTCTGCAGTTGTTACAATTGGTAGGTTCCATTTTTCTGCAATTTTAGATACAAAATCAAGTAGGGGTTCGTTTTTAGCATAAGGACCAACAACGAATAATGGTCTTTTTGATTTTTTAATCATGTGTTTTGCAGTTTCTGGAGTAACAAGTAGAGGTTGTTTAGGTCCAGCGATTGCTGTTGGTTGCCATGGGATTAAACGTTCATTCATCTTAATCACCTACCTTATTTTTTGGAAAATCAAGAATAGAGGGTTCCATTGGAATTTCTCGAGGTTCCCACTTATTATTTTCTAATATTTCAAGAACTTCTTTTTTATAAGTTATTGGAATGTCTTTTTCAGTTCTAATAAATTTATAAATATCTTGCGGAATTTCTCCAAAATATTTTTTCCTCATGTCAATATAGTGGCTAAGTTTGATTTGTCTTCCTTTATTAGTGTCAGTTGGTCTGATACATAACTTAGCTAAAGCTACTGTAGCTTCTTCTCTATTTTCAGCAGCATAAAGAAGATGTTCTGGAGCAGGTTCCCCGTCAATAACTTTTCCAGTTCTCATATCATTTAATTTCCATCTTTCTTTATCTTCAGTTGCTCCAAGATATAATCGTCTGTATTTAGATCCATGGGGTCCTAAAACTACTGGTATTCCCCAACGATTAACTCCAGATGCAATAGCTGCTGCTTTTTGTGAGTAAGGTCCCCATGCCATTCCACAAGCACCTACACGATTAAGAATATAATCAGCTATTACTTCAAAGTTTCCTTCAAGTTGTTTTTTAGCAAAAATATTAGCTATTTTAATAGCTACACCTGGAATATGTGAGTTAGATACACATGATCCTAAGTTTACAAGTCCTCTGGCATCAAAATCTCCACTGTATTTTTCATAAAGTGATTTCCCATCTTTATCCTTGTATTCTCCAATGGACATTGCTCCACATCCACTGGTTACAACAATATAATTTCGCTCTAAGAACTCTTCAGCCATTTTAGCTACTTCATCAGACCCATTAGGATAATTTGTACATCCAACAAAAGCTATTACTCCAGGAATATCTCCAAGTACAATTGGTGCTCCAACCCTTCTAACTTCAACATCTTGTATTGGTCCTCTTCCGACACGGATTTTAAATTTTTGTTTATCAAGATTGTTTTGTCCGACTTTTGCCATAAGTGACATTATTTTAATGTTTTCGGGGCATTCTCCTTCACATCTACCACAAGTATAACAAGTATCATGATCATATAATTCTTCTGCTTTCTGGAAGTCTCCTTCTCCTGCAGATGAGACAGCATCCATTATTGGTAGATTATTTGGACAAACTCTAACACACCAACCACAATTTGTACATTTACTTGCTTCCTCTTGAAGTTCTCTGTCAGTTGGTAATATTTTGTGTTTTTGTCTTTTAGTTGATATTTCTTGTGAAAGTTTAACTGCTAATTCCCCTACTTTTTCTGGATCAAGTACCAATGCTCCTTTGATTCTATCTGAAAGTATATCTCCCATAATATTATCAACAGTATCATCAGTCCTATCTTCTAATCCTAAGCACATTTTATCAGTAGTAGCTATTAGAGCAGCACCTGTTTTATTTGCTTCTTCAAGAACATCTGATCGAATACATTGTTCATCGACAACTACAACATCTGCAACTCCACTTCTAAGGAATTTCAGTTGTTTTGAAATTGGTCCTATTACTTTAGCACGATTACTGTATCTTGTCATATCAATTGAAGTACAGCATATCCCACATATTTCAATTTGATCTTCAAGTTCATTATCTTCTACATAATCAATTATTCCTGCTCCAGGAGCTACATTATGCCCAATACATAAAACCACAGGTTTTTCTCGATCCACTACACCAATTCCAAGTTCTGCAAGTGGTACATCTGCATCACCTTTTGGAAGGTTAAGTGCATTTATTTGAGAAACATCTCCTATTTCCATCCCTACATGATCCATTAATCCTGCATGAAGTGCTTTTGATTCAAAATCAAGGTGGTTTCCTTCTTGTCCTGTATGGCATGCAGATAAGAGATGTAAGTTTTCTTCTTCCATGTATGACATTGCTTCTCTTAAATCTCCTAATGTCTTTGGAATTTTACCAATAACTGTCCTAATAATTGGTGCTTCAATATCAATATTGTTTCCAAAGTCAATAGGGAAATCTGGTCCCACTTTATGAATTAAATATTCAAGTAAATGTCTTGAATGAGCTGAATGTGCTGCAGCCCCAATACAACAAGTAAGTAATGCAAATCTCCCCTGTTGAGCTTCAATATCTATTCCACATGCACCTTTTTTACCAGTCAAATCACACTTTCCAAAAGTACATAAGCAACACATATCACAAAATGGAGCATAAAATGGAGGATATCTTTTAAGTAATTTCATATCCCATGATCTTAAATCAGTAACTGATGGTTTAGGAGTAGGTCCCATTTCTATTTTTTCATTATCAGTTGGAGAACTGGTATTTTCAACTATATCTCCAATATTAATATCAATGCCCCTATTTTTCCAGAAATTATCTTCTAAATCTTTAGGCCTAATTGAGTTAGGTGTCAAATTATCACCATTTTTATTTATAATGAATTAATCAGATTAATATAAATTAATCTTTAATTTAATTGTCTATACAATCAAAGGTTAATACAAGTTTATACAATTATTAGTATTATTATTTAATAGCTAAATGATATTGTAATAGCTAAAGGATTGTTTACAAAATATGGAGCAAACTTTTAAAAACGAGAAATCAGATATTTTTCTGAATTTCCCTCACAATAAAAGTTTGATCAAGCTATTTCAAAAAAATAAGCAATTCAAATACGAAATGCTTTTACTAATATTAAAATAGCATTCTAAGTAATTTTAATATTCTAAATAATTAATAAATTAAACATAGCATCTTATCTAAGTATAATGTTTAATATCCTTATTTATTTCAAAAATTACACTTAAATATTAATAATCTAAAAATACTATATAAATTATGAATCATGTATTAAATAATTCATAATGATTTATAATGATATTTTATTACATTATTAAGATATATATATCTTTTGTATTATTAATCAATTAATCAAATATTATTAATTTTAAATTATAATTATCCATTTTTTCGCAGTGTTTTCTATTTTTAATGAAATATGTTTAATATTAACTTAATTAAACTATTTTTTAATGTAATTTCAACATTATATTTGATTTTATTAGTTTAATTTTTCAAAATTTGATCATTAATTTTAATCTTTTAAAACAAAGTAGATTTAAATTTTAGCTGTTGATTTTCTATCCTTATTTAATCATATTTGATTATAAAATATCATTCAAATTTTATTATATCCTTATCAATATTTATCTGATTTAAAAATTTATTTTAATATTGAATTTTATTAAAAGGTTACTAACTAAAAATTTTATATTTTAAATGCCCATTTTTTTAATATAAGATTAGTAAGAGTCTTCTAATAGCTATTTTTCTTATAGGAAAAAATTTTACTGAAAATAATAATTTTTTCATATAAGAAAAACTTTTTTAAATAATATAAATAATTTCTTTTATACAAGAAATTTCACTAAAAATACAAATTTTTTCTTTTATAAAACATAAATCCTTTTGATATGGAAAAAATTATCCTATATGATATTATGAATATTTTTTGATTTAAAATAAGGTTAGTCACCCTTTTTTAAAATAATCTTAAATAAAACTAAATTTCATCATTTAACAAAAAATTTATTATATTTACATGATTAATTCCATTTTGAGACATGTTAAAATCATCCATTGTTAATACATATTTTGGATAATTATCATTAATTTTTGACAATGGTTCAAATTCTCTTTTTATTGTGTTTTCATCAGTTAAAATATAAGCAACTTGAATATAAACGATTTTATCCCCTTTTTTACATACAAAATCCACTTCCTTTTCTTTAAATTTCCCAATTGTTATTTTATATCCTCTTCTAACTAACTCATTAAATACAATGTTTTCAAGTGATTGACCAATATCTTTTTTATTTTTCCCATACAAGGATTGTCTAAAACCTAAATCAACTAAGTAGAATTTTTCTATGTAATTTAAAATTCTTTTACCTATTAAATCTTCTCTTTTTACTTTTTTAATTAAACCAGCATCTTCCATATAAGTTAAATAGTTATAAATAGTTGTTGTTCCAATAGCTATTTTGTCTTTTTTTAAATATTTTATTATGCTATTTGCTGAGAAAAGTTGTCCAACATTTCCAATTACAAATCTAAAAATTCTATTTAATAACTCTATATCTCTTATTTCGTTTCTTTTAACTATATCTTTAAGTATTATTGAATTATAGAGGTCTAAATATACTTGTATCTTTTCATCTCCACTAAAATTTAAAGTAGATGGCATAGATCCATAGATAAGATAATCAAAGAAAAGTTTTTTAATTTTGGGATTTAAATATGTATTTTCTTCTTTTTTTCCATAATTTATTTTATTATTTTTTTTTCTATAGTCTAAAAATTCTCTAAATGAAAAGGGATAAACCTTTATTTCAACATATCTCCCTGATAGATAAGTAGCCAATTCTCCTGATAGAAGTTTTGCATTAGACCCAGTGATATAAATATCAAATCTTTTTTCGGCAAAATAAGCATTAATGAGCCTTTCCCAGCCTTCAACATCCTGAATTTCATCAAAAAGTAAGTATTTTATGTTTTTATTCTTTTTTAGAAGATTTGATATTAAATTCGCTAATTGATCTATATTTTTAATGTGAATATATTCTTTTAGCTCAAAATTTATTAAAACAATATCTTCTTCATTTACTCCTTCATTTTTTAATTCTTCAACTAGTTGTTTAAGTATGGTAGATTTACCACAACGTCTAATTCCAGTTAAAACCTTAATAATATCTTTATTCATGTAAGGTTTTATTTTATTAATATATAATCCTCTTTTTATCATTTTATCTCTTAAATCATTTTTTTATAAAAAATTAACTAAATAATTTAATATGGAATATTCTTTTATATAAGAAATTATTTAAAAAAATATGAAATATTCTTTTATAAAATAAAAATATTTTTTATTAGAATATATTCCTTTATATAATAAAATTTTTAAAAAAATATAAAATATTCTTTTATATGATAAACTTTTTATTATGTTTAATAATCAAAGTATTTAAATATTGTTTTTTAAGAGTAGAATTTGTGGTATTTTGTTTGCTAATGTCTTATCAATTTAATTTTTGGCACTTTGGATTTAAGAGACTCACCCTAGAATTCAGATAACAATTAGTTATGATTATTATTTAATTTTTGACATACAGAGAGTTCAATGATTTCCTTTAATCTATCATCAATTTCTTCTTTTGCTTTAGAAAGTTTAAGTCCTACATCGTGCTTTCCTTAGGCAAGGATTTTCAAAACTAAAATTTTTTCCATCATAAAATCCTTTTTACGAAGTGCTGATTATATACTGGAGTTTGTATTTAACTCACAGGCTTTTAAACTATATATTGTTGTTCATAAATGTTTATAAATTGATTTGAGGATTCGTATTTAATAATTTTCTTTTTATATGTATTATTTTTTTTCTTTGGTATTTTTATTTATGTTTGATTGTTTATATATTTTTTTATGAGTTTTAATAGTAGTATTCGTAAGTGTTTTAGGTTTGTGTTGAAGAAGTTGAATGTTTGGGAGAGTAGTGGTAAGTTTAGTGTTGATTTTGATTATTTGAGGTCTGTTGTTCGTGGGGATTTTAGTGATTTGTGGAAGGAAGGTCTTAATTTTAATATTAATAGTCCTTTTAATAAAGAGCTTTTGTGTTGTGATTTGGAAAGAATGATTCGTGCATTAGATGATGGAGAAAGTGTGAATCATTTTAAGACTCTTTTTCTTCTTAACTCTATGAATAATGAAAATGAAGAGTTGTTAGA